>NZ_CYTY01000015.1:98591-99467 GCF_001298995.1 Achromobacter sp. 2789STDY5608615 | reverse complement strand
TCTTCCAGGCTCTCGCCCACGCCGATCCAGTACACCGGGATCGGCCGCACGCCCTGGCTGCCCGCCGCCACCGCCGCCAGCGTGCCGCCCTTGGCGGTGCCGTCCAGCTTGGTCACGACCAGGCCCGTCAGGGTGATGGCCGCGTCGAACGCGCGGATCTGCGCCAGCGCGTTCTGGCCGGTGTTGCCGTCCACCACCAGCAGCACCTCGTGCGGCGCGGCCGGGTCGGCCTTGCCGATGACGCGGCGGATCTTCTTCAGTTCTTCCATCAGGTGCAGCTGGGTCGGCAGGCGGCCGGCCGTGTCCACCATCACCACGCCCACGCCGCGCGCGCGGCCGGCATTGACCGAGTCGAACGCCACCGCCGCCGGATCGCCGCCGTCCTGCGAGATCACGGTGACGTTGTTGCGGCTGCCCCATTCGATCAGTTGCTCGCGCGCGGCGGCGCGGAACGTGTCGCCCGCGGCCAGCAGCACGCTGGCGCCCTGGCGCTGGAAGGTATGGGCCAGCTTGCCGATGGACGTCGTCTTGCCGGCGCCGTTGACGCCCGCGATCATTACCACCAGCGGCTGCGTGCGCTTCAGGTCGAAGGCGCGCTCCAGCGGGCGCAGGTGATCGGCCAGCAGCTGGCGCAGCGCGGTCTTGACCTTGGCGGGGTCCTCGATGCGCTCTTTCTTGACCCGCGCGCGCAGCGCGGTCAGCAGCTTCTCGGTGGCCTCCAGGCCCGCATCGGCCATAATGAGCGCCGATTCGAGTTCCTCGAACAGGTTCTCGTCGACCTTGACGCCGACGAAGATGCCGCCAATGCTCTGGCCGGTGCGCGACAGGCCCTGCTTGAGCCGCGACAGCCAGGACGCCTTCTTGGGCGCGGCTTCC
>NZ_CYTY01000015.1:78487-98296 GCF_001298995.1 Achromobacter sp. 2789STDY5608615 | reverse complement strand
TGCGGTTGCGGCACCACGGCCTGCGCCGGTTGCGGCACACTGGCCGAAGCTGGCGGGGGCACCTCGGCGGACGGCGCCGGCAGGGTCACCTCGGGCGTCGCGACGGGCGCGAATTCGCGGGCCGGAACGATGGGTTCGACGGGCTGGGCGGGGACCTCGACCTCGGCTTGCGGCGCGATCCCGGCGTCCACCTGCTCCGGCGGCGGCGCGGGCTGGGCCGGCGCGGCGGGCGGAGGGGATTTTTTCTTGAAGAAGCGGCTAAACATGGGTAACAAGTATATTCGTATCGTCGGGGGCCAATACCGGCGCACCCCTATCGTCGTGCCCGACGTGGAGACGCTCCGCCCGACGCCCGACCGGGTGCGGGAAACGCTGTTCAACTGGCTCAACCACCTGTGGGGCGGCGAATTCGCCGACAAGCAGGTGCTGGATCTGTTCGCCGGCAGCGGCGCCCTGGGCTTCGAGGCGGCCTCGCGCGGCGTGGCGCATGTACAGATGGTCGAGCGGGACAAGACCGCCGCGTCCGCGCTGCGGACACTGCGCGACAAGCTCAAAGCCGACATGATACGCATCCACGTGGGCGATGCGATGCAGGTCGCCGAAAGAATGGATGCGTCCCGATTTGATCTCATCCTGCTCGATCCGCCCTTCGGACAAGGCTGGCTGCCGCGCCTGTGGCCGATCCTGCCGGGCATCCTGGCCGAGGGCGGCCTGGTCTACGTCGAGGCCGAAAACGCCATCGAGCCCCCCGAGGGATTCACGATCCTGCGCCAGGACAAGGCCGGGGCGGTGCACTACCACCTCCTGGAATTTGCTGCATTGCGCAAATAGATCAATAATCCGAGCTTCGGAGGATGGTGTACACCACTAATAACGGTACGGAGCTCGCATGATCATCGCTGTTTACCCTGGCACTTTCGACCCGCTGACCAGAGGCCACGAAGACCTGGTCCGCCGCGCCGCCACGCTTTTCGACAAAGTCGTGGTCGGCATCGCGCACAGCCGCAACAAGAAGCCCTTCTTCAGCATCGACGAACGCGTGGACATCGCGCGCGAAGTGCTGGGGCACTATCCCAACGTGGAAGTGCAGAGCTTCGGCGGCCTGCTCAAGGATTTCGTGCGCGACCAGGGTGGACGCGTCATCGTGCGCGGCCTGCGCGCCGTGTCCGACTTCGAATACGAATTCCAGATGGCCGGCATGAACCGCCATCTGCTGCCCGACGTCGAGACCCTGTTCATGACGCCGTCGGATCAATACCAGTTCATCTCCGGCACCATCGTGCGCGAAATCGCCCAGCTGGGCGGCGACGTCAGCAAGTTCGTGTTCCCCTCGGTGGAACGCTGGCTGCAGGAAAAGGCCAAGGAACGCCGCGAGCAATCCTGGCCGGGCTGAGCGTCCCCGCTCTCCGCCTCACCGAACCCTCCCGGAGGGCGCCTTGCGCGCCCTCCCTGCGTTTTGGCGGCCCGCTCGGCGCCCCTCATGGGCGGCGATGGGCAGGTCGGCGCCAGGGGCTTGCCCGGCCCGCCGCGGGCCCGGCAGTACAATTGCAATATCCCTGCCGGATTCCGTAGCCCCTCCATCATGGCCCTGACCATCACCGAAGAATGCATCAATTGCGACGTTTGCGAGCCCCAGTGCCCGAACGACGCGATTTCCATGGGCGAGGACTACTACGTCATCGACCCCGACCGCTGCACCGAATGCGTCGGCCATCACGACGAGCCGCAATGCAAGGTGGTCTGCCCGGTGGAATGCATCGAGCTGCATCCGCAATGGAATGAAGGCCAGGAACAGCTGATGGCCAAGTACCGCCGCCTGACCGGTGCCGCATGAGCGACACCGCCCAGCCCGGCTTCGACACTCCCTCCTCCCGCCCCAACGCCCGCCGCGACCTGTCCGCCTCCGCGATCGCGGCCGGCCTGGTCGCCGTGCTGGTCAGCTTCGGCGGCACCGCGGTGCTGATGGTGCAGGCCGGCCACGCCGCCGGCCTGGACGCCGCCCGCATCGGTTCCTGGATCGGTTCACTCAGCCTGGTGCTGGGCCTGGGCGGCGCGGCCTACAGCCTGCGCACCGGCCTGCCCATCGTCATGGCCTGGTCCACGCCCGGCGCCGCGCTGCTGGTCACCGCGCTGGCCGGCGTGCCGTTCCCCGAAGCCATCGGCGCCTTCGTGCTGGCCGCCGCGCTGACGCTGGCCTGCGGCCTGTTCGGCTGGATCGATCCCATCCTGCGCCGCATTCCCGGTGAAGTGGCCGCCGCCATGCTGGCCGGCGTGCTGCTCAACTTCGGCATGGGCATCTTCACCAACGTCGGCAAGCAGCCGGCGCTGGTGCTGGCCATGTGCGCCGCCTATCTCGTGTGCCGGCGCTGGGCGCCGCGCTACGCCGTGCTGATGGTGATGGCCGTGGCGGTCGCCATGGCCGCCGGCCTGGGCCTCGTGCAGGTCGACCAGCTCGACTGGCACCTGACCGAATTCGTCTGGACCACGCCCGTCTTCAGCATGCAGGCCGCGGTCAGCCTGGGCGTGCCGCTGTTCGTGGTGGCGATGGCCTCGCAGAACCTGCCCGGCCTGGCCATCCTGCAGGCCGCCGGCTATCGCCCGCCGGCCTCGCGGCTGGTCGCCGCCACCGGCTTCCTGGGCCTGCTGGCCGCGCCCTTCGGCGCCCACAGCGTCACGCTGGGCGCGATCAGCGCGGCCATCTGCACCGGCCCCGAGGCGCACGCCGAGCCGTCCAAGCGCTACATCGCCGCGGCCACCTACGGCGTCAGCTACTTCGCGCTGAGCATCGTTGCCGGCGCGGTCGCGGTGTTCTTCCAGGCTTTGCCGGCCGCGCTGCTGGCGGCCCTGGCGGGCCTGGCGCTGCTGGGCACCATCATGGGCGGCATGGCCGCCGCCATGGCCAATCCGCAGCGGCGCGAAGCCGCGCTCATCACGCTGCTGGCGACGGCGTCGGGCTTCAGTTTCTGGGGGATCGGTTCGGCCTTCTGGGGCCTGGTGGCAGGCCTGCTGGCCCACACCGTATTTGAATTCAAGCGCAAGCAGGCGGCCTGAAGCGGGTCTCGCCCCGCGTTGAGCGCGGCGCCTGGCCGCGCCGGGTCAGTCCGGCCAGGCGGTCACCGGCGTGTCCGGATGCACCTTCATGATGCGGCACGGCACCTGCACGAAATTCGAGATCCAGGCGGCGGCCAGCTCGCCCTCGTCGACCACGTCGATGACCTGCTCGCCGACCTTCATGCTGTAGCGCACGCTGTCGTCGTCCTCGATCACGTCCAGCGGAATATCCATGCGCAGCATGCCCGGCGCGCGCAGCACCAGGTAGCCCAGGCGCACTTCCACCGTCACGTCGGCCAGCCGCGGGCACAGCTCGCGATTGAGCCATTGGCCCGAATCATTGGCGACCAGCCACTGCCGGTGATAGGCGGCGGCTTCGGCCTGTTCCGTGTGGCCGCACTGGGCGATGGGCTGGAAGGCGGCGCTCATTTGCCCAGCAGGCCCTTGAGCGCCTTGTCCACGGCCGCGCCGCCCTTGCCCTTGCCGGTCACGGCTTCGCGCAGCTTGTTTTCCAGGCTGCGCTTGAGGATGCCGGCGATGGCGTCCTTCCACAGCAGCGTGTAGGTGGGCTTCTCGAACGGACCGCGCACGTGCACCGGAATCGTCACGTCCTTCAGGTCGATCAGTTCCTTGCCTTCGGGGTCGGCGGCCGGATTGACGACGCGCGCGCGCGCCACCAGGTCCAGCTCGTTCTTGACGAAGTCGATGGTGGCCGGCTCGCCCTGCGTCACGCGCAGCAGCGGCGACACGACGTTCAGGCGCTTGACGCTCGCCACGCCCTTGGTGAAGGCCAGGTCGGCATCCATTTCCGAGAACGCGGTCTGCTTGCTGGTGTCGGCCGCCACCGTTTCGTCCTGCGACTCGGGCTTGAGCGCGGCCTTCAGCTCGCGCAGCGTCTGCGTCAGGTTGATGCCCTTGACCGCGCCATCGCGCAGCCGCACCTGCAGCGTGCCGCCCAGGCCGCTCTTCATGGCATAGGCGTTGGCGCCGGCGGTCTTCAGGTCCAGCGCCAGGCTGCCCGCGCCGCTCAGCACGTTGCGCTGCGCCAGGTCCATCAGCAGCGGCTCGATCGAAATGCCGGCCAGCGACATCTTGGTCGCCAGCTGGTTGCCCTGCGCCGCGTCCACCGACAGCGCGCCGGCCAGCTTGCCGCCGTACAGGCCGGCGGTCAGGCTGGAGATGTCGAGCTTGCCGCGATCGAGCTTGACGGCGGCGGCGACGTCATCGGCCTTCAGGCCGCGCACCACCAGCTTGCCGACCTTGAGCGTGCCGTTCACGCTCGGGCCGACCAGCGCCGACAGGTTGATCGAATCGTCCGCGGGCGCGGCCGGCGCAACCGGCTTGTTTTCGTCCTTTTTGCCGTCGGCGGGCGGCTTGGCCGGCGCGGCGGCAGCCGCCGCCGGCGGCACCAGCTTGTCCAGGTCCAGCGTGTCCACCGCCAGCGCGAAGTTCACCTGCGGCGCGTCGCTCAGCTTGGCGATGTCGGCGGTCAGGTCGAACTTGCCGCCTTCGAGCACGGCGTTGATCTTGCTGCTGGCCGTGTCTTTCAACAGGTCGACGTTGAGGCTGCCGATCACGGGAATCTGCAGGCTGCCCTTGGGCAGGCCCGGGTCGGTGATGTTGACGTCGCCGCGCAGGCCCGCCAGGCCGCCCTGGCGCTGCAGCAGGTTCAGCGACAGCGGCGAGGCGAAGGTCAGCTTGACCACGCGCTCGCCCTTCTTGGATGTGCTGTCGAGCTTGGCTTCCTTGATGTCGAGCTCGGTGGCGTTGCCGCTGATGCCGTTCAGGCCGAAGCTGGCGTCCAGGCCGCTGATGCGCACGCGGCCGGTCAGCGCCTCGCCCGTGGCCTGCGTCGGCGAAATGTTCAGCGCCGGCGCGTCCACGGCGAATTCGAACGGGCCGTCGGCCACGCCGCCCTTGGCGCGCACCGCCAGCTTCTCGATCTGCAACTGGCTCTTGTGCGGGTCGATCGACAGCTTGGGCATGGCCACGCTGGCGTCGACGTTGGTGGCGCGCGCGGCCGGGTCGGTCACGTCGCCCTGGAACACGACTTCCAGGCCGGCCACGTCCAGCGCCGACTTCTGGCCGTTGAACGCCAGGTTGCCGCGCACCGCCAGGCTCTTGGCCTCGGCGCCCGGCAGCTTGCCGTCCATGCGCAGGTCGAGTTTCTGCGCCGCGTAGCGCTTGGCGGACGGATCCAGCGTCAGCAGCGCCTGGCCGGTCAGATTGGCGTCGATGCGCGGATTGCCGCCTTCCAGGCGCGCCGTCAGGCGCACATCGAAGGGCTGGTTGAAGGTGACGCGGCCGGTGTTGGCGTTGATCTTGGTCACGGCCACGGCCATGCCCGACATCTCGTCCTGCAGCAGCACCTCGCCGTCCTTCAGGTCGAGGCCGGCGATGTCGATCTGCATGTTGTTGCGCGACGGCGGCAGCGTGCCGCTGGTCAGGGCCTGCGCGGCGGTCTGCGCCGCCCCCGCGAGGGCCTCGGCGGGATTGGCGGGCGTGGCCACCACGGGCGCGGTGCCGCCCACCAGGTTGCTGAAGTTGAACTGGCCGTCCTTGCCGCGCACCACGCGCGCCTTGAAGCCGCTGATGGCGACATGATCGACCACGAAGCTGTTGGACAGCAGCGGCCACACGGCCACCGCCAGGCGGGTGCTCTCGATGGAGGCGAAGGTCTCGGTGCTATTGACCTCGGACAGCGACACGCCCTGCACCGACAGGCCGATGCGCGGGAACAGCGACAGCTCGATCTCGCCGTCGATCGTGAGCGTGCGGTGATAGCGTTCCTGGACCAGCTCTTCGAGCTTGTACTTGTACGCGTTGGGGTCGAACGTCAGCAAAAAGATGGCCAGGCCAACGACGGCCACGACAACCAACACCACCAGGCCTATCAGAATGCGCTTGAACCACGTTTTCATTGCCGCCCCGTCGGTACCTCGACTGGTAATCCTAGAATGCCACCCGCCGCGCCTGGCGCGGGAATGGCGCTTTGCCGTCGCGCCGGACGCGCGGCTTCATGATTTGTCCGTCTTCGATCGCATGCCGCCGCGTGCGTCAGGCCGGGGGCCGATACGCCAAGCGGAGAGGGACTGCCATGGAAAGACCTGCTGAAGACGCCGGCATGACCAGCGTGCACATACCGCTATCGTAACAAATCGGGCCCGCCTGCGCGCCAGGCCCGAAACTGACGGTTTTCTGTCTCGGCGATTGTAGGACTAGAATTATTGATCCATCAATAATTGATCCATCCAACAATGCCCGCCCCCGCCCCCAGCACCCCTTATTCACCCGGCCAGGTGCTTCCCTTCCGGCAGACCCTGCTCGCCATGCTGGGCATGTGCTTCGTCATGATGATGGTCGCCATCGACCAGACCGTGGTGGGCACCGCGCTGCCCACCATCGTGGCCGAGCTCAAGGGCTTCGAGCTGTATGCCTGGGTGGCGACCTCGTACCTGCTGACCTCGGTCATCACCGTGCCGATCTTCGGCCGGCTGGGCGACTACTACGGCCGCAAGCCCTTCGTGGTGGCGGCGATCGTGCTGTTCACCCTGGCCTCGGTGCTGTGCGGCGCCGCCGACAGCATGTTCACGCTGGTGCTGGCGCGGGCCCTGCAGGGCGTGGGCGGCGGCATGCTGGTGGGCACCGCCTTCGCCTCCATTCCCGACCTGTTCCCGGACCCGCACGTGCGGCTGCGCTGGCAGGTCATGCTCAGTTCGGCCTTTGGCATCGCCAACGCGGTCGGCCCGACGCTGGGCGGCGCGCTGACCGAGCACTACGGCTGGCGCTCGGTGTTCTACGTCAACCTGCCCATCGGCATCCTCGGCCTGTGGTTCGTGGCGCGCTACCTGCCGCACCTGCGCAACCACACCGAGGGCAAGGTGCGCCTGGACTGGCAGGGCGCGCTGCTGATCGCCGTCGCGCTCGGCGGCCTGCAGCTGCTGGTGGAGCTGCTGCCCAAGCAAGGCCTGAGCGCCACCATCGTGCTGCTGGGCGTCGGCAGCATCGCCGCCTTCGGCCTGCTGTACTGGTGGGAACGCCGCTGCCCGCATCCGCTGCTGCCGTTCGACATGTTCCGCAACCGCGGCCTGGCCACGCTGTTCACGCTGGCGCTGCTGGTCGGCGTGACCATGTATTCGCTGCTGTTCTACGCGCCGCTGCTGCTGCAGGGCGGCTTCGGCCTGTCGCCGCAGGACGCCGGCCTGCTGATCACGCCGCTGGTGGTCTTCATCACCGTCGGCAGCATCATCAACGGCCGCATCATCACCCGCATCCGCAACCCCAACCGCATGCTGTACGCGGGCTTCCTGCTGATGGCGCTGTCCTGCCTGGGCATCGTCACCACCCACAACTACACCGCGCACTGGCTGATCGCCGGCTACATGCTGATGGCCGGCCTGGGCATGGGCTTCATCATGCCCAACCTGACCGTGTTCGCGCAGCAGACCGCCGGGCGCACCCACCTGGGCATCGCCACCGCGCTGCTGCAATCGCTGCGCATGATCGGCGGCATGCTCGGCACCGCCGTGGTCGGCACCATGGTCAACCACAGCTACTTCAGCGGCGTCGAATCGACGCTGCGCGGCGCCTCGGCGCGCTGGCTGCCGCAGCTGGACGACCCGCAGATGCTGGTCAATCCCGAGGCCCAGACGCAGTTCCTGGCACAATTGGCGCATCAAGGCCAGGATGGAGCGTCGCTGATCGAGATCGCGCGCGTGGCGCTGGTCAGCGCCATCCACGAAGGGCAACTCATCGCCCTGGCGGTCGCGGTGCTGGCGCTCTGGTGCGTGCGGCGCGTCCCCCTGGTGCAATTGGCGCGCGTCTCCAAACCGGAGCCCGCCAGCGTCGGAGAGTAGCTTTTGCCCAAACAACAACAGGGCCTGCAGGTCATCCAGCACATGGGCCAGACCTACCGCGTCATGCAGAGCGCCTTCAGCGGCCAGGTCGGCCACGCGCTGCCGCGCTGGCGCATCCTGCTGGCGCTGCATGAAAACGGCCAGTGTTCGCAGAAGCACCTGGCCGAACGCTGCCGCCTCGATCCCGCCTCGCTCACCCGCCAGCTGCAGGCGATGCAGAAGCTCGGCTGGATCGCGCGCGCGGTCGACGCGCAGGACAATCGCCTGACCAACGCCCGCCTCACGCCCGCCGGCCAGGCCGTGGTCGACGAGGCCCTGCCCAAGCGGGCCGCCTTCTTCGACGAATCGCTCAAGGGCCTGTCGGCCACCGACATCGACACGCTGAACCGCGTGCTGAACGTGCTGGAAGAGAATTTCCTGCGCGCCGCCAGCGGCAACAAGGTCGAGTAACCGCGCCCGGGGCCGCCCAGGGCAGCGCGCCCACGGTCGCGACCAAAGCCATTCACCCCCGTGCCGCTACGCGCGGGCAAAGCCCCGCCATTCGTCCGTGCCATTGACACCCGGAAAGGTTATTGAATAACATTCAATTAATCTATTGATTGTTATTTCATCTTGCCGGAATCCCCGCATGCCTTCTGACCTCCTGCTTCGCGCCGTGCTGATCGGCGTCGGCGCCACCCTCGTCATGGATCTGTGGGCGCTGCTGCTCAAGCGCCTGTTCAACGCGCCGTCGCTGGACTACGCCATGGTCGGCCGCTGGATCGGCCACCTGCCGCGCGGCCGCCTGACCCATCCCGGCATCGCGCGCTCGGCGCCCATCGCGGGCGAACGCGCCATCGGCTGGATCGCCCACTACGCCATCGGCGTCCTGTTCGCCCTGCTGCTGCTGGCGCTCTGGGGCCCGGCCTGGGCCGCGCGGCCGACGCTGCTGCCGGCGCTGATCGTCGGCATCGCCACGGTCGCGGCGCCATTCCTGATCCTGCAACCCGGCATGGGCGCCGGCATCGCGGCCTCGCGGATGCCGAAACCCGGCGTGGCGCGGCTGCGCAGCCTGATGGCGCATGCGTCGTTCGGCGTCGGGCTGTACCTGGCGGGATGGCTGGTCGCGGCATGCCTGGACGCCTGAGACGCCGCGCCTCGGCGCGCGGGCTCAGGTGCATGGGCATCTTTGCCCCGCGCTTCCCGCCGCCGCGCACGGCTTGGCCGCGCTCGCGTTTTGCCAATTCCGCCAAGGGCTTTTAAAGTAACGGCCTGAACTCCATCCATCGAGGTATTCGTCCCATGCGCCATTGATGCCGCCGTCGCAATGACGGCCAGTCTCCACCCGCCCCCGTTCGCAGGGGGAGTTCCTGGCATCCCTGGAAGCATCACGCATGACGACTCCCTATCTCACGCTCGAAAGCGTGTCGTACCTGCTGCCCGATGGCAGCCCGCTTTTTTCCGGACTCGACGAAACCTTCGACCAACGCCCCACCGGCCTGGTCGGGCGCAATGGCGCCGGCAAGACCGTGCTCGCGCGGATCCTGGCCGGCCAGTTGCCGCCGTCGAGCGGGCGTTGCCTGCGATCGGGCAGCGTCTTCTACCTGGCGCAGCAGGTCTCCCCGCCCGCCGGCGCCACGGTCGCCAGCCTGGCCGGCGTGCAAACGACGCTGGACGCCCTGGCGCGCATCGAAGCCGGCAGCAGCGCGCCGGAAGACTTCGAGCGCGTCGGCGACCGGTGGGACATCCGCCAACGCCTGCGGCAAGTGCTGGAACGCGACGGCCTCGGCCACCTCGACGCCGCGACGCCCGCCAGCGCCCTGAGCGGCGGCGAAGCCATGCGCGTGGCGCTGGTCAGCGCCCTGCTGTCCGAGGCCGACTTCCTCATCCTCGACGAACCCAGCAATCACCTGGACCGGCCCAACCGGCAGGCGCTGATCGACCAGTTGCGCCATTGGCCGCGCGGCCTGCTGGTCGTCAGCCATGACCGGCAACTGCTCGACACCCTGGCGCGCATCGTGGAGCTCTCATCGCTGGGCCTGCGCGGCTACGGCGGCAACTACAGCGCCTATGCCGCGAGCAAGGCGCTTGAACGATCGAATGCCCTGGAGCGGCTCGAACACCACAAGCTCGAACGCCGGCGCGAAGAACAGGCCATGCAAGCGCAGCGCGAGCGGCAGGAACGCCGCCAGGCGCGCGGCCAGCGGCATGGCAAGGAGGCCAACCAGGCCAAGATCCTGCTCGACCGGCAAAAGGGCCGCAGCGAGGACTCGGCCGGCAGGCTGCGGCAGCAACACGCCGCCGCCCACGAGCGCCTGGCCCAGGCCGTGCGCGAGGCCGCGCAGCAGGTGGACAAGGACGTCGACATCTCGCTGCATGCCCTGCCCCTCGCGCAGGCGGCGCAGCGGCGCGTGGCGGAGCTGGACGCCGTCACGTTGCCCTTCATCGCGGGTCCCACCCGCCACGTCGACCTGCTGCTCGGCGGCCAGCAACGCATCGCGGTCACCGGCCCGAATGGGTGCGGCAAGTCGACCTTGCTCAAGGTGCTGGCGGGCCTGCTCGCGCCCCTGTCGGGCGAGCGCAAGGGCGCGTCCGAATGCGTCTATCTCGACCAGCGCCTGGCCGACCTGGCCTCGGATCGGCCCGTGCTCGAACAACTGCAAGCGGTCAACGCCGCCCTCGACGAAGGCGAACTGCGCATGCGACTGGCGCACCTCGGCCTGGACGCGCGCAAGATCACGGCGCCAAGCGGCGCGCTCAGCGGCGGCGAACGCCTGAAGGCGGCGCTGGCCTGCGCGCTCTACGCCGATCCGCCGCCGCGGCTATTGCTGCTGGACGAGCCTAGCAATCACCTCGACCTGCCCTCCACGCTCGCGCTGGAAAGCATGCTGCGCGGTTACCCAGGCGCCCTGGCGGTGGTGTCGCACGACGACGCGTTCCTGGACAGCCTCGCGCTCACGGATCGGCCGCAGGCCACGCAACAGGGCTGGCTCCTGGAACCGTGGTGAACGCAATCGACGGCGCCTGACGGCCGGCGGGGCACACCATCGTCCTGCCCGCCGCGCGCGCAGCGGGGCTCGCGCCGCGCCTGCCTTGAACAAGTCTTCTTTTGCGGGCCACGCGGCCCGGCTTGATCCATTTCGCCAGAGATCCGGCATATTCCCTTGGCGCCTCATTTACGAAATGGAAATGCCAATCAATGGCATTGCTTTTCAAGTTTCAAGGGATCCCTTCATGCACCCACATCCGTCTGGCTCGTCCGTCCTGCTCGGCCTGATTGCCCTGGCCCTGGCATCGGCCCCCGCCCAAGCGCGGCAGCCGGACGCCGGCGCCACGGCCTCGCCCGCCCCGGCCACGCTGCCCGCCATCGAAGTGACCGGGCAGACCGACGAACCCACCGAGACGACACGCGCCTATACCGTTCCCGCCACCCGCGCCTCGACGGGCCTGACCCTGAGCCCCAAGGAAACCCCCCAGTCCGTGTCGGTGGTCACGCGCCAGCAGATGGACGACCAGGGCATGCAGTCCATCGGCGACGTCCTGGGCAGCACCACCGGCATCACTTTCGTCGAGCTGGACAACGGCGGCGGGCGCACCACCTACCGGTCCCGCGGATTCAACATCACCAACTACAAGGTCGATGGCCTGTCGATCATCGGCGGATCCTCGTTCAACGGCGGCGGCAGCGGCGCGATCAACATGGATCTCTACGACCGCGTCAGCATCGTGCGGGGCGCGAACGGCTTGATGGGCGGCATCGGCGATCCCTCCGCCACCGTCGACCTGGTGCGCAAGCGCCCTGGCCGCACGCTCGGTGCGAGCCTGATCCTGCGCACCGGCAGCTGGAACAAGAAAAATGCCGTGGGCGACATCAACATACCGCTGGCGGCGGACGGCCGCGTCCGCTCGCGCCTGGTGTTCAGCGGCGAGGACTCCGACGGATTCCGCGACCGCTCGGGCATCGAGCGGCAGGGGTTCCTGGCCAGCGTCGCCATGGATGTGACCGCCCGCACGCAGGTGGGGCTGGGCTTCCAGTACGAACACAGCATCTTCCACGGCGCCTCCTGGGGCGCCAACGTGCCCGTCTGGTTCGCGGACGGCTCGCCGACCCATTTCCGCCGCAGCTTCAACCTCGCGGCGGACTGGAGCAAGAGCGACATGGAAGCGAAGACGCTGTTCGCCTCGCTCGACCATCGCTTCGACAACGACTGGAAGCTGCGCGCCGATTATGCCCACACCTCGCGCGCGGACCTGAACAACAAGGGCGCCATCAAGGTCAACAACGGCAAGGTCCGCTGGCCCCATTGGAAGCAGGATGGCAGCGGCGCCTACCTCAATGCCATCCACTCGGAAACGGAAGGCGAAACCGACGCCTTCTCGCTGGATCTGTCCGGCCCGCTGGAACTGTTCGGACGCCGCCATGAACTGCTCGTCGGCCTGAACGGCTCCCGCATGGACGAACCGTCCTGGACTTTCAACAGCAGCAACTGCAGCATCGATGGCATCGCCGGCTTCAGGGGACGCTGCCAGTACCGCACCGAATTGCCCGTGGCCGATTGGCGCGCCTGGCGCGGCGACGAATACGGCAACATCCGCGCGTTCCGCACCGACGCCCGCCGCGTCACCCGGACAACGCTATATGGCGGCTACGTCGCGGGCCGCTTCGAGCTCGCCGACGACCTGACCCTGATCACCGGGCTGCGCCGCAGCCTCTACCAGATCCACAGCGACAACTACAACGCGGCGGGCGTCCGCGGCGCGCGCACCGGGGAAAACGCCGCCCACGCCTGGACGCCCTACTACGGCCTGGTCTATGGCTTGACGCCGACCTATTCGGTCTATGCCAGCTACACCGATGTCTTCACGCCGCAGAACCGCAAGAACGAAAGCGGCGACACCCTCAAGCCCATCACGGGCGCCAGCTACGAGGCCGGCATCAAGGGCGAATGGTTCAATGGCGCGCTCAATGCCGCCGTATCGGCATTCCGCAGCCTGCAGAAGAACGTCGCCCTGAAAGACGGCGACAGCTTGACGCCCGATGGCGACCAGGCCTACCGGCCCGGCACCGGCGTCATCGTCAAGGGCGTCGACGCCGAAATCGCCGGCGCCATGACTGCCGCCTGGAACGTCTATCTGGGCTACACCTATCTGGACGTCGGCAACAAGGACACCGCCGACCGTCCCGACCCGCGCCATCTGCTGCGGCTGAACACCACCTACCGGCTGCAGGGAATGCTGCGGGGGCTGACCATCGGCGGCGGCCTGACCTGGCAAGGCAATACGGTGTCCGACCCCTACCTCGGCCAGCCGGATGGCCACGGCGGCTTCGACAGGTCGCTGATTCCCCTGAAGGGCTATGCGCTGTTCAACGCGATGGCGCGCTACGACATCAACCGCCATCTGTCGGCCATGCTCAACGTCAGCAACCTGTTCGACAAGACCTACTACCGGCAGTATGGGTTCTATAACGGATTGATCTACGGCGAGCCGCGGCGGGTGACGTTGAGCTTGCAGGCGAAGTTCTGAAGACCGCAACACCAGGTCAGAGCAGTACTCACTCGACCAACCGCTTGCGCCGGTCCCTTACTGGCGCAAGCTAATTCGCGCCCTCGTCTGACTCATATAGTTTGAATGCACGCAAGCATCAACGCCCCGAGGGGTTTGGAGAGACGCGTCAGCCGATGCCTCCACAAGGTTGAGTAAGCCGTTCGCTATTCATCTGAATCCTCTTCGGGCAAATCCCAATCCTTCGAGCGCGCCTCGCCTGTCTGGTAGAACTGCCTAACCAATTTGACATAGTCGAGGAAATCTCGATTTTCCGTGGCTAACCGATTGGCCATATCCCAATCAATTTCATCACGCTCACGCGCGGGAACCAGCACCTGACTTTCCGCAGGGTTGTCCACATCCAGTTTGATGAAACCGATACCATGAGCCGCGAACAGCATCCGCATCTCTTTCAGCGTGTCCTGCCCGCTGACCTCCGCTGCGACCAGATAGCCGAAGTTTCCCCATGACGAATTCGATACGGCCTGAAAAAAACACTCGCGCACGTTCGAGCGATTGATAAGCAGCTTGACCTCGAATGACCAAAGCTTGGTGCGCTTGTCTGAGTATTGTTTAACGCAGTCGCGCACCTCCCGATGCCAGTCCGCGCCCAAGTCCTCCATACCCACCATGTCCGGATAAAGCCATCGGTTGCCATTCGGTCCGCGCTTGTTCGCCGAACGCTTCTCGTCGATGCGTTTGGAAAAGATGCCGAACTCCCCCCAGAGATACTGTGAAAGAAGTGGGTACAGCGCATGCTCACCAAAAACTGAAGCATCCCCTCCCACGGCTACGGAGGCGGTTTCAGTTTCGGCGTCGCCTTCGGCTGCGGCCACCTCCGCACTATCTGATTTCTCTGAGTAGTAGTACTTCCGCGGATAGTCTTCAGTGGTTTTAAGTGCTGGGTGCTTCTTTTGCATGCGAGGTCGCTGCGAACTGATTTCCGCGCCGAGCTGTTGAACGAGATCAGCATCCGACTTGAGATAGTCGCCTCGACTATTAGCTCGCTTTTCCTGGCACTCCACAGGAAAAGTAGCGAACACCCACTCGGCGATTTGCCTAGCCGTGAACTTTTCCTCGGGCCGCGCCTGCAAATAGGCCACTACTGCTTTTGCGAGATTCAGCGCCACGTTACTTCTCCATTCTTTCCCGCATAGTTTCACCAGTGAATATTCGCATTTCCATGCATGACATCGCTCTGACTCCAGCCCTTGGCGCCATTTAAAAAATACTCGCTAATGAAGCGCCAACTTTGACTGGTGGACGGTTCTTGGCGGCAGTCCTCGAGGAACAATGCCCTCTTTGCGCAGCCAATCCAGCCACCGGCCGAGCTCGGCTGGGGTGAAGCGTGCCTTACGTTCATGCCAGTTCTCGCGAAGCTCTGAGATGATCTGGGCATCCGTCGGTCGAACGCCGTCGATTAAAAAATCGTTCCAAACAGCGAAAAGAGTGGCGACGATCTCGACTTCTTCGGTCTTCTTGTCTGCCAGGGCGTAGAGCAGTCGGTCAAATTCAGTCTTCTGTCCGGACGTCATCAGGACTTCGGCTTTGGCCGCAGGCTCCGATAACGCCGACAAGCAACGGTACTCCGTCTTTTTCCTGCCGTTGACCAAGGTCTTTTCATTGACCTCGAACCAGCGCTTGCCTTGACCTTGACGCTCGAAATCATAAATCCAGGTATCTAGTGGCCCGGCAGCTTCACGCTCGGGTTTCAGATCCAGTTCCAGGCCCACGTAAGCTTGCGCTAGGTACATCACCTTGGCTGCAGCGGTGCGACCGAAATATTGGCCGTTGGCAAGTTTATTTATCGCATAACAGCCAATGGCGGCACGGTAGGCGGTCAAATCAACAATTTGGGCCCTTGAAGACGATGCTGGTCTGAGTGTTTTCTCTGCGTTTTCTTGAACTTGGGTATGCATCAGAGCGCTCAGCATTTCTGCTTGTTTGCCGGTGGAGGCATTGATTTGCTTGTCCAGCGAGTCGCACAACACCATCAACTGGTCGATCTGGGTAACGATGCGTTGTTGTTCTGCTAGCGGAGGGAGTGGTGTCAATGAATTTCTTATAAGACCAATATTAAGAGTCGGCTGAGCTAAGGTTCTCGTGTCGCCGCGAAAATTCATTTGCATGAACGCACTTTGAAGGACCCATAAAATATATGTCTTGTTCACCCTCAATGCCGGAACAATTCGACAGACAGCCCGCGCAATATAGCTTCCCGCCCACTCTTTTGGTGCAACTCCGAGCTTTCCAATACTTCCGACCACACCCATTAGAATCTCACCACCAACCAGCTTAGTGCGTTCGAAATTTTTCGCAATGGTTTCACTGATGCTTTTACTGGGTTGCATCCTTGGGGCCTTAATATCCAGATCTTCAATCCGCACAAAAGGCACTCCACCGTCTACATCTGGCCCCGGAACAAGAACGCCGTATCCAATAGGAAATTCTTGGTTGATTAAATTGTCGAATCTTGCCCATTCCCACCCCTGCGGAAGTACATAGGGTTTTTCTTCTTCTTTTATCGGTAGCAGTGGCTTGAACTTCTTGATTTTCCCTTCTTCTGCCAACCGCTTTTTTTCTACTTCGAGTTCTTTTAGCATTTCGCTGGCGGGTTGGTCGTCCGGGTTTTGAGGGACGAGCCTGCCCATCACCGCCAGTTGCAGGATGGCTTTTCGCAATTCGGCGACGTTTTCCTTGACGGTGTAGAGCTCGCCGAAGTGTTCGGCGAGGAAAGCATGGGCGCGCTGGTGCTGGTCGGGTTCGGCGATGTTCAGCAGTTGCTTGATGGCTGTGGCATGAACGGTTAAGCGCGCTTCCTGCTGTGCAGTACGCAGTTTTTCCAGTTCATCGCAACGAGCCATCAGTTCGTCGATTTTGGCGACGATTCGATGTTGTTCGTCTGATGGTGGCAGAGGGAATAGTCCTGAGAAGAAGTCGCCATCATTTATTGCTGGGTATGCAACACCCTTTTGAGTGCGCTCAACATAGCTAATAAAAATTGGCGAGCGCAGGTAACGAAAGACAAATCTATTGAGCACTCCATTATAAGAATGCAGAACTGCAAATGCAGTACTTGCAATGGGCTCGGGCTCATATTCACGTTCAATAATGGCAACGTTCAACAAGTAGGGACGTACTGTCGAATAAACAACATCCCCTGGATGAACTATCTTCCTTGCACGGGAAGGTGCATCAGAGGCGCCAATTATTTGTGCCTCAGTGATCCTGCCTGACTTGTTATTAATAGCGCTAACATCTATATATGTGAAACGACTGCCAGGAACTCTTTGACCCCAATCATGACAAATATCTCGCAATCGCACCCATTCCCATCCTTGCGGCAATACATACGGCTTTTCTTCTTCCACCACCGGCAGTAGGGGCTTGGGTTTCTTGATCTTGCCTTCCTTCACCAGCCGCTGTTTCTCAGCCTCAATTTCTTTCAGCAGCTTGCTGGCGGGCTGATCGTTCGGATCTTGCGGCACCAGCTTGCCCTGCATGGCCAGCGTCAGGATCAGCTCGCGCAGTTTCTTGATGCCATCGGGTGCGGCAAAGACGGTATCGAAATGCTTTTCCAGTAGTTCGGCGGTGTGCTTATTCATGCTCGCCCCCCAGTTCGCGCTCGATCTGTTCGATGCTGGGCAGGCTGGTTTGCAGTTCTTCAGGCAGGGATTCGATCAATTGGTATTCCGCCACGCCGATGGGCTGGGTCTTGTCGCGCAATGCGTATTCGGCCACCACGGTGTTCTTGCTCTTGCAGAGCAACAGGCCTATGGTGGGGTTGTCCTGTTCGGCCTTGACCTGCATATCCACGGCGGTGAGGTAAAAGCTCAATTGGCCGAGGTGTTCCGGTTTGAACTTCTCGGCTTTCAGCTCAATGACCACGTAGCAGTGCAACTTGAGGTGGTAGAACAACAGGTCGATATAGAAGTCGTCACCGCCCACTTCCAGATGAACCTGGCGACCGACGAAGGCAAAGCCCGCACCCAGTTCCAACAGGAACTGGGTGATGTGCTTGACCAGCGCTGACTCGATCTCCCGTTCATTAGCTTCCTGGCCGACATCCAGGAAGTCGAACAGGTAGGGATCCTTGAGGGCTTGGCGGGCCAGATCGGTCCCCGGCGCGGGGAGACGGTTGGCAAAGTTGGTGATCGCCTGGCCTTCTCGTTCCAGCAGGCGGGATTCGATATGGATTTCCAGTGTGGCGCGCGACCAGCCGTGTTCCACGGCACGCTGGGCATAGGCCAGGCGTTGTTCTGGCTGCTTCAGCCTGGCCAGCAGCACCAGGTTGTGGCCCCAGGGCAATTGTCCAACAGCCTGTTGGACAATTGCCGCGTCCGGCCAGGCGTCGGCGAAGGAGCGCATGTACATCAGGTTGGCGCGGGAAAAGCCCTTCATCTCGGGAAAGGCTGTTCTGAGATCGTGCGCCAGCCGCTCGATGACCTTGGCCCCCCAGCCCTGCTCGGCCTGCCGCTGCAAGATGTCGCGGCCGATTTGCCAGTAGAGCAGCACCAGTTCGCGGTTGACGGCTAACGCGGCCCGCTGCTGGGCACTGTGGATGCGGTTCTTCAGCTCGCCCAACCAGTTGGCGTAGCCTTCCGGCGCTGGAACGAGGGAGACGGGCTTGTCGCTCATTCTGTCTCCCCGCTGGTGGCCTTGAGCGCCGCCAGCAGTTCGGTTTTCAGCGCTTGCTGGGCGGCCTGCAACTGGCGGGTGATGTCCTGGTATTCGGCCATCAGTTCATCCGGATCACCCAGCTCGACAGCCACCTCGTGCGGGTTCTTGCAATCCAGGTTGTAGTTGCGAGCAGCCAGATCCTTGGCAGAGACCTTCCAGGCATGCTCGGTGGTCTTACGCCCCTTACGCTGCGGGCCGCCCCACCAGGTTTTCTCAAGATCGAATTCCTCAATGGTCAACGGCTTGGAACGGGAATAGCTCTTGTAGCCTGCCGGGTAGGGATGCTCGAAGAACCATACGTCCTTAGTGGGGCCGCCCTTCTCGAAGAACAGGATGTTGGTGGCGATGCTGGTGTAAGGGGCGAACACGCCCTTGGGCAAGCGCACGACGGTGTGCAGGTTGAACTCTTCCAGCAGTTCGCGCTTGAGCGTAGTCTTCACCCCCTCGCCGAACAGGAAGCCATCTGGTAGCACCACGGCGCCGCGGCCCGTGTCGTGCTTAAGCAGGTGCATGATCAACGCCATGAACAGGTCGGCAGTCTCGCGGGTGCGATATTTGGCGAGAAAATTCTTCTCGATCCCGTCCTCCTCCATTCCCCCCGAACGGCGGGTTCGTAAGAATAATATCTACGCGCTCGCGTGGACTGTAGTCTTGCAAAGGACGTGCCAGGGTGTTTCGGTGCCTGATATCCGGAACATCGATGTCATGCAGCATCATGTTGGTCATGGCCAGCATATGCGGCAGGGGCTTCTTTTCAACGCCACGAATGTTTTCCGAGAGCAGCTTCCGATCTTCGGCGGTTGCTTCCTGCTTCTTCAAATGCTCGATCGCACAAACCAGAAAGCCGCCAGTGCCGCAGGCTGGATCGAGGATGCTCTCGCCCGGCTTCGGATCGAGAATATCCACCATGAACTGCGTGACCGCACGGGGGGTGTAATACTCGCCAGCATTGCCGGCCGACTGAAGGTCGGCGAGGATCTTCTCGTAGATATCGTTGAACAGGTGCCGGTCGCTGGACTTGTTGAAATCCACGTCTGCCTCGATGGTGTTGATCACCTGGCGCAGCAACGTGCCGGACTTCATGTAGTTGTAGGCATCCTCGAACACCGAGCCGATTACCCGGCCTTGCGCGGACACGCCCGCCTTGGTGGCAAGCTGTTTCAAGGAAGGAAAGAGGTCGTTGTTGACAAAGTCGATCAACTCTTCCCCGGTCATGCCTTCCAGGTCCTTGGCCCAGTTGCTCCAGCGAAAGCGGCTTTGCAGCGGCGAACGGTAGTTGGACTGGGTGAGTTCCCACTCCTGCTCTTTGTCATCGAAGATCTTTAGGAACAACAGCCAGCAAATCTGGCTTATGCGCTGAGCGTCGCCATCGACGCCGACATCCTTGCGCATGATGTCCTGGATGGCCTTGATGAGAGTTGCAAGTGACATGAATACTTCCTGGAACTAATTCTGATCAGGCTCGGTAGAGCTCTCGCTCGAGCTCATTGACGGCCTGTTGGTATTGATTCTTTCCGCCAAAGGCACGGACCAGTTCAATTGGCGTGCCTAAACGGTTGAATGGAGCTATGGCAAGGATCTGCGTTTCCTCGATGGCTGCTACGCCTTCGTCAGCATACTTATCGAGCAGCGCCTCCAGGACCTTCTGCGCCTGTTCGCCGTACTTGGCGAAGTAATGACGCTTCTTGACCTGTTC
>NZ_CYTY01000015.1:12047-78194 GCF_001298995.1 Achromobacter sp. 2789STDY5608615 | reverse complement strand
AAGTACTGCACCCGTTCGGCCACCACCTTGACCTCTACATTGGCGACCACGTAACGACGCACACCGTCGCCGCCTTCGCCTGGTAACGGTTCGGCTACACCGCCTGGCGGCATGGGATTATCGACAGGCCTGGGGTAAGTGAATTCATCATCAGGCGCCCCATCGTCGCCCCCCCTCATCTGGAGGCAGCGGGGATTCGCCGGGGTTCGGCTCATAGATCTGCACCGGATCACCATCGAAATCCGGGTCGGCGAACAATTCGGTCGCTTTCTTGAAGTCAAGGATGGTGAACCAGTACTTATCGAAGTCTTCGTTGATGCGCGTGCCGCGACCGATGATCTGCTTGAACTCGGTCATCGACTGGATACGCTGGTCCAACACGATGAGCTTGCAGGTCTGGGCATCTACACCCGTGGTCATCAGCTTGGAGGTCGTCGCAATGACGGGGTATTTGCTTTCGGGGAAGATGAAATTATCCAGCTCCATCTTGCCTTCTTCGTTGTCGCCAGTGATACGCACGACATAGCGGTGGTTTTGCGCCACCAGATCAGCGTTCTCGTTCACGAGAGCCTGGCGCATGCGCTCGGCATGATCAATGTTGTCGCAGAAGACAATAGTCTTATCGAAGCGATTGCTGGCTTTCAAGTATTCGCTGATCTTGCGCGCCACCACTTGTGTGCGCAATTCCAACACCAACGTGCGATCGAAATCACGCAGGTTGTAAATGCGGTCTTCGATCTCGTTGCAATGTTTGTCGAGCATGCCCTTGTCGGGGCGCCAACCAGTCAGATCTTTGTCCAAGTCGACGCGCACCACCTTGTAGGGCGCGAGAAAGCCATCTTCGATGCCCTGACGTAGCGAGTACGTGTAGACAGGCTCGCCGAAGTAATTGATGTTGGAAACATCTCGGGTTTCCTTAGGCGTCGCGGTCAGACCAATCTGAGTCGCCGAATAGAAATACTCCAAAATCTCACGCCAGGCGGAATCCGCGGCAGCACTACCCCTGTGACATTCATCGATCACGATCAGATCGAAAAACTCCGGGCTGAACTGCTTGTAGATGTTCCGCTCTTCCTCGCTTCCGGTGACAGCTTGGTAAAGCGATAGGTAGATTTCATATGACTTGTTGGCCTGCCGCTTCTGGATCTTGGTCATCGCCGCGCCGAACGGCTTGAAGTCGTTGGTCATGGTCTGATCGACCAGAATGTTGCGGTCTGCGAGAAACAGAATACGTTTCTTGGCACGCGACTTCCACAAACGCCAGATGATCTGGAAAGCGGTATAGGTCTTGCCCGTGCCCGTGGCCATCACCAGCAGGATGCGCTTTTGCTCCTGGGCAATTGCCTCGACAGTCTTGTTGATGGCGAGCAACTGGTAATAGCGAGGCGCTTTGTTGCTGCCATCACTGTAGTAGTCCTGGGCAACCAATGCCTGCTGCTGCGCGCTTAATCCTTGGTGCTCGGCCCACCACTGCCACAACGTCTCTGGGCCAGGGAATTCATCCAGGGCCAATTCACGCTCAATGACGCCATCCTTGGCAAGCTTGTTGTGGAACAAGAAGCCATCGCCATTGCTGCTGAATACGAACGGCACCTGCAGCATTTCGGCGTATCCAAGAGCTTGCTGCATGCCCGCGCCGACGCTGTGCTTGTTGTCCTTGGCTTCGATTACTGCAATAGGCAGGTTAGGCTTGTAGAAAAGCACATAGTCGGCACGCTTGTGCCGTGCGCGCGTATGCAACTGACCACGCACGATGACCCGCCCTTTCGTCAGCGGATATTCCTCGCGCACTTGAGTCACAACATCCCATCCCTGATCTTTCAGAGTGGGCGTAATGAACTTGGTGCAGATATCGCGCTCGCTGTAGGCCTGCTTAGTCATAGGATGGCACTCCATCCATGCACATCAAGAGTCCGACACTTGCCGCCAGATTCTCGGAAAGATACGAGCCGTTTGCCTGCTGGGGAATAACAAGAGAGCGCTGCATTATCGTGATCCGATGACATCTTGACATGCAAATGTATCATTTCAAGACGAACACGGTCGGAAGGCAACGCCCATTCAAAAGCCGACCCATCTCGCAACGCTCAAATGGGGTAATTCTCCGACTCGTTACCCTCATTGGCGGATCCATTGCTTCTATTCGACGGCCATCGAATAAGCGGAATTGGGCTATTCACGCCCGCCAGCCCCTCAGAACGCCACACAGTCAAAGCAGCGCGACGACAGACAACCAACCCTTAACTTCAACGCAATCGTCTAGAGTCGGACGAGCGATTGGAACTCGGCAGACCATAACAGGGTGTGGAAGACCTTTCACAACCACCATGGACTGCCGAGCACCCAGCAATTAACTAAGAATGGACCGCCCCGATCAGACGTTGAACAAGAAATTCATCACATCGCCATCCTGCACGATGTATTCCTTGCCTTCCGCCCGCATCTTGCCCGCTTCCTTGGCGCCCTGCTCGCCCTTGTAGGCGATGTAGTCTTCATACGCGATGGTCTGCGCGCGGATGAAGCCGCGTTCGAAGTCGGTGTGGATGACGCCCGCGGCCTGGGGCGCGGTGGCGCCGATCGGCACGGTCCAGGCGCGCACTTCCTTCACGCCGGCGGTGAAGTAGGTCTGCAGGCCGAGCAGCTTGAAGGCGGCGCGGATCAGGCGGTTCAGGCCCGGTTCTTCCATGCCCATGTCCGACAGGAAGGCCTGGCGGTCGGCGTCGTCCAGGTCGACGATTTCCGATTCGATGGCGGCGCAGATGGCGACCACCGGCGCGTTGCGGGCGGCGGCGAATTCGGTCAGGCGGTCCAGCAGCGGGTTGTTGGTGAAGCCGTCGTCGGCCACGTTGCCCACGTACATCGCGCGCTTAGCGGTGATGAAGCAGAGCTGGGCGATGTCGGCCTTTTCCTCGGTGGACAGGTCGAGCGCGCGGATCGGCTTGGCTTCGTTCAGCTGGGCCACGCACTTTTCCAGCACGGCGACCAGGCGCTGCGATTCCTTGTCCCCGGAACGCGCGGTCTTCTGGTGGCGCTGCAGGGCCTTTTCGGCGGTCTGCAGGTCGGCCAGCGCCAGTTCGGTTTCGATGACTTCGATGTCGGCGATCGGGTCGACCTTGCCGGCCACGTGGATCACGTTGGGATCCTCGAAGCAGCGCACCACGTTGACGATGGCGTCGGTTTCGCGGATGTGCGAGAGGAACTGGTTGCCCAGGCCTTCGCCCTTGCTGGCGCCGGCCACCAGGCCGGCGATGTCGACGAATTCGACCGTGGCCGACAGGATGCGCTCGGGCTTGACGATCTCGGCCAGCTTCTGCAGACGCGGATCCGGCACCTCGACCACGCCGACGTTCGGCTCGATGGTGCAGAACGGATAGTTCTCGGCGGCGATGCCGGCGCGGGTCAGAGCATTGAAGAGTGTCGATTTGCCAACGTTGGGCAGGCCGACGATGCCGCATTGCAGAGCCATGGGAATCCTGTGTAAGTACGGTATTGATCGTTAACGTTCTAGTTTACCCCGCCGGGCCGCGCGCCATGATGACCGCGCCCAGGGGGACGGACGGCTCAACCGGCCGCCGTGGGGGCCCAGCGCATCACGGCCCAGATCAGCAAAATGGGGCCGGCATTGAACATGGCGTGCAGCGCGATCGCCGCGCCGATGCCGCGGCGGATGCGGATCCAGCCCAGCACCAGGCCGGTGAGCCACTGCGGCAGCACCAGCAGCGGCAGCAGCCAGTACGGCGTGTGGTTGAAGACGAAGTTGGTCAGGTGCACCGCGGCGAAGGTCAGCGCCACCAGGTGGAAGACCCAGCCGAAGTGCTTCAGGTAATGGCGCCGCCACGCGGTGTTCCAGCCCTTGAGCGGTTCGGGACGCGGGCGCAGCGACCAGCAGGCCAGCAACACAAAGGCGGCCAGCAGCAGGCCGGTCCAGATGCGCGGCCCGTACAGCACCACCGGCAGCAGCGCCGGGCACAGCCACAGCGCCTGCTTGGGCCGGCGCAGGCCGTAGCGGAACAGCATTTCCTCGACCAGCGGGGCCCAGATCACCGCCGTCAGCCAGGGAATATTGGCCGGGTCCAGCCGATGCGTGACACCGCCGACGCCGGCCGCGGCGACCGCCACCGGCCCCAGGGCGAACAGGTTGATCAGCCACAGCACCGCGGCCCAGGCCAGCAGGCGTCCGGGGCCGACGCCCGGCCACCAGTCCGACACCCAGCCGATCGCCGGCGTGCGTCCGGGCAGGCGGCGCGCCGGGTGCGGATGGCGCACGAAGCGCCAGAAGTCCGCCAGCTCGCTGCGAAAACGCAGCTTGCGCGGCCTGGCGGAACCCGAAGCGCCGTCCATCAGGCGTCGTTGCCGCTGTGCAGCTGGCGGGTGGCCAGCGCGAAGTCGCCGGCCAGCATGGCCGGCACCACGGCGCGGCAGCGGTCGATGACCGCCTCGATTTCCTTCTGCTCTTCGCGGCGCGGCGGGTGCAGCACGAAGTCCGCCACCTGCTGCGCCAGGCCGAGCGTGCGCGGATGGCCGATGCCGATGCGCAGGCGCCAGAAGTTGGGGCTGCCCAGCGCGACCTGGATGTCCTTCAGGCCGTTGTGGCCGGCGTGGCCGCCGCCCTGCTTGAGTTTCACCTGGCCCGGCATCAGGTCGAGTTCGTCGTGCAGCACCAGCACCTGCTCCGGCGTCAGCTTGTAGAAGCGCGCCAGCGCCCCGACCGCCTGGCCGGAACGGTTCATGTAGGTGTTGGGCTTGAGCAGCAGGACGTTGTCGGCCCCCAGGCGGGATTTGGCCACCATGCCGAAGAACGACTTCTCCAGCGCGAACGAGGCGCGCAGGTCGTCCGCCAGGTGGTCGGCCAGCCAGAAGCCCGCGTTGTGGCGGGTGGTTTCGTAGTCGGGACCGGGGTTACCCAATCCCACGATGAGGCGTATGGGAATAGACATGATGGGGGGTGTTTAAACCAAAAAACCCTGCGCATGCAAATGCACACGCAGGGTTTCGGGCGCAAGCCGCGGGAAAGCCGAAGCTTTCCGGCAGGACTTAGGCGGCGGGAGCAGCCGGAGCGGCGTCGGCGTCGTCGGCGGCAGCGCCACCCTTGACGACAGCGGCGGCCAGCAGCGGGTTCTCTTCACCACCGTGCGGGACGTAGGTCACGCCCATCGGCAGCTTGATGTCGGCCAGGTGGATCGAAGCGCCGGCCAGGATGTCGGCCAGGTTGACTTCGATGAACTGGGGCAGCGCCGACGGCAGGCAGGTGATTTCCAGTTCGGTGGCGACGTGGCTGATGATCGCGCCGCTCAGCTTGACGGCCGGCGAGACTTCAGCGTTCACGAAGTGCAGCGGCACCTTGGTGCGCAGCGCCTGGTTGGCGTCGACGCGCTGGAAGTCCACGTGCAGGACTTGCGGCTTGTAGGCGTGCCATTGAACCGAACGCAGCAGGACCTGTTCGTCCTTGGCGCCTTCGAGCTGCATTTGCAGGATCGAAGCGTGGAATTCTTCCTTGCGCAGGGCGTGGTAGATCTCGTTGTGGTCGAGTTCGATGTTCAACGGGGCAGCCGTACCACCATAGACAATGGCGGGAACGCGGCCCGCGCGGCGCAGGCGGCGGCTCGCACTCGAACCCTGGACGCTACGCGCAGTGGCAGTAAATTTCATGGAAAACTCCAAAAACAAAAATTGGCGAAGCGGACTTCGCCGGTTGTGATCACGGCGCACAACAGGTGCGCCGTGTTGCTTGCGTCTTGCCGCGACCAGCAAGACACAAAAAACGGGGAGGCTGGCGTCAGTCGACGAACAGCGAGCTGACCGATTCCGCGTTCGAGATACGCAGGATGGTCTCGCCCAGCAGCGCGGCGCACGACAGCTGGCGGATCTTGCCGCTGGCCTGGCCTTGCTCGGAGAGCGGAATGGTGTCGGTGACGACCAGTTCGTCCAGTTCCGACGCCTCGATGCGGTCGATGGCGCCGCCCGACAGCACGGGGTGCGTGCAATAGGCGTAAACGGCGCCGGCGCCGCGGTCCTTCAGGGCCTGGGCCGCCTTGCACAGCGTGCCGGCGGTGTCGACCATGTCGTCCATGATGATGCAGGTGCGGCCGTCGACTTCACCGATGATGTTCATCACTTCCGACACGTTGGCGCGCGGACGACGCTTGTCGATGATGGCCAGGTCGGCTTCGAGCTGCTTGGCCAGCGCGCGGGCCCGCACCACGCCGCCGATGTCCGGGGACACGACGACCAGGTTCGAGAAATTGCGGCGCCAGATGTCACCCAGCAGGATCGGGCCCGCGTAGATGTTGTCCACGGGAATGTCGAAGAAACCCTGGATCTGGTCGGCGTGCAGGTCCATCGTCAGGACGCGGTCGACGCCAGCCACTTGCAGCATGTTGGCCACGACCTTGGCCGAGATCGCGACGCGCGCCGAACGCGGGCGGCGGTCCTGGCGGGCGTAGCCGAAATAGGGAATCGCGGCGGTGATGCGGCCGGCCGAAGCGCGGCGCAGGGCATCGACCATCACCATGATTTCCATCAGGTTGTCATTGGTAGGCGCACAGGTGGGCTGCAGGACGAAGACGTCCTTGCCGCGCACGTTTTCGTTGATCTCGACCATCACCTCGCCGTCGGAGAAGCGACCGACGGTCATCTTGCCCAGGGACATATCGAGGTGGTTGACTACGTCCACGGCCAGCCGAGTATTGGCCGTGCCCGTGAAGATCATGAAGCTATCGTTTGCCATGATGGATGATGCGATGGTCGTTTCGAGACACTAACGAGGTGATGCGAGAACCTGCTGAAACCGGAAAATAAAAAAGCTGCTGAACCCGGGCCAGTGTCTTACAGGCGTGTTCAACAGCTTTGTTATGTATTCGGTTGGCTGGGGAGGAAGGATTCGAACCTTCGCATGCCGGAATCAAAATCCGGTGCCTTAACCAGCTTGGCGACTCCCCAACTATCTTGCAATCCAATTCCGCAACGGATGTTCAGTCAACCCAGGACATGCCTGCACTAACCGGAACCGTGGATGCGTTGTGCTGTTTAATTTAACAGCGCCGCGCATTGTAGCGGTAATTTCCGTTTTCGCCAAAACGGCCTCCGAAAGTTCGGAAAACTCGGCGTACAAACACGCGCCAGATCCCGACATGCGAACTTGGGTTCCCGTGTCTTTCAACACACCCTGCTCTGCAAGCCACCGCGATGCCCTGAGAGCCTCAGGATAAAGACGGTAGACCACCGGCTCCAAATCATTTTTCCCGAAGGAAAATGTAGGCGAAGCAAGAAAGTCCGCTATTGTGATGTAAGAAGAATCCCTTGTCAAATCGGGTGCGGAAAAAATTCCAACGGTCGGCACGCTCGCGTCCGGCTGCGCCACCAGATAGGCCCGCGCCGGCAGGTCCAGCGCCGTCAGTTTCTCGCCCACGCCCTCGGCAAAAGCGGACTGGCCGAACACGAACACCGGCACGTCCGCGCCCAGCGGCAGCGCCAGGTCCATCAGCTCGCGCCGCGACAGGCCGGTGCCCCACAGGCGATTCAACGCGATCAGCACGGTGGCCGCGTCGCTCGATCCGCCGCCCAGTCCGCCGCCCTGCGGAATGCGCTTTTCCAGCGCGATCTGCGCGCCCTGGCGCGTGCCGGTGGCCTGTTGCAGCGCGCGGGCGGCGCGCAGGGTGAGATCGTCCGCTTCGGACACGCCAGGCAATTCCGCGGCGCGGCTGATGACGCCATCGGCGCGCGCCTCGAAATGCAGGGTGTCGCACAGGTCGATGAAGCGGAAAGCGGTCTGCAGCAGGTGGTAGCCGTCGGGACGGCGGCCCACCACGTGCAGGAACAGGTTCACCTTGGCGGGCGCGGGTACGTCGTAGAGAGTCACGGCGGATCGGGAAAAAGGACGATTGCGTCGATTTTAGCGATCCGCCGGACACGGCGGCGCCGGGCGCGGCAAAGAAGGACCGTCGGCACGGCCCCGGATCAGGCGATCTGCGGCGCGACGCGGCCAGCCAGGCGCTCGGCCGGCGCCTCGATCACCTGCCCCTCCGGCAGCTTGAACACGGCCACGGCGCCCGCCAGCTGGCGCGCCTGCTCTTCGAGCGCGCCGGCCGCGGCGGCGGCCTGCTCCACCAGCGCGGCGTTCTGCTGCGTCACGCCATCCATCTGCGTGACGGCGCGGTTGACCTGGTCGATGCCGGTGGCCTGCTCTTCCGACGCGGCGGAAATTTCGCCCATCAGGCTGGTCACGCGCTGCACCGAATCGACGATCTCGCGCATGGTGGCGCCCGCGGTTTCGACCTGCTCGGAACCGACGCCGACCTTCTGCGCCGAGTCCTCGATGAGCTGCTTGATTTCCTTGGCGGCGGCGGCGCTGCGCTGGGCCAGCGTGCGCACCTCGCTGGCGACCACGGCAAAGCCCTTGCCCTGCTCGCCGGCGCGCGCGGCTTCCACGGCCGCATTGAGCGCCAGGATGTTGGTCTGGAAGGCGATGCCGTCGATCACGCCGACGATGTCGGAAATGCGCGACGAGCTGCCCGAGATGGCGCGCATGGTCTCGACCACGCTGGAGACGGCCTCGCCGCCGCGTTGCGCCACGGCGGCCGAGGCGGCGACCATGCGGTTGGCTTCGCGCGCGGTGTCGGCGTTCTGCTTCACCGTGGTGGCCAGCTCTTCCATGCTGGCCGCGGTTTCCTCGAGCGAGGCGGCCCGCTCTTCGGTGCGGCTGGACAGGTCGGCGTTGCCGGACGAGATTTCGCGCGCGCCGACGTTAATCTCATCGACGCCACGGCGCACCGTGGACACCGTGCGCACCAGGCTGTCCTGCATCGCGCGCAGCGCGCTCAGCAGCGCGCCGATCTCGTTGCGGCCGCGATCGGCCACGCGGCGCGTCAGGTCGCCTTCGGCGATGCGGCGGAAGATCTCGCCGGCCTCCAGCAGCGGACGCACGATCATGCGGCGGATCAGCACGTGCGCGCCCACCGCCATCAGCAGGCCCAGCACCAGGATGCCGGCCAGCAGATACGAGAAGATCATGTGGAACAGCGAGATCTCGTCCATCACCTCCTGGCCGGTGGTCTCGGCGCGCTTCATGAAGGCGTCACGCTCGGACACCAGCAGCTCCTGCACCTGCTGCGTGCCCTGCTTGAAATAGGCGTCCATGTCGCCGGCCTCGAGCACCTTGCCGACGCTCTGCAGGTTGTTGCTGAGGTTGGTGTAGGCCTCGATCAGGTCCTTGGAGACGACCTTCTCGTCGGCCGACAGGCCGCCGGCAAAGGTCTGGAAGGCGCGGTCGCCCGCGGCGATGCGCTGGCGCGCCAGGCGCAGCGCGGTGGTGTCGCTGGCATTGCCCTGCGCCACGCGCGTGGCGTAGCGGCTCAGGTCGGTGCGCGCCGCCACCAGCGACAGCGCGGCCGTGTTCACGGCGTTGACCTGTTGCGAAGAAAGGCGATAGAGCTGGCCGACGTCCTGATTGGTCTGCCGCAGCGCGACGAAACCCATGCCGCCCACCAGCAGCTGGAAAGTGAAAAACACCGCGATGATCCCCAAGAGCATCGTCGCGATCCGCGTATTCCTGAACATTGGCATTCTCCGTAAAAAAGCGGCGGTGCGATCCGCGACCACCGGCCTTGCATGCCGCGCGCAGGGGTCGCGCGCGCGGGTGTGGAAGAATTATTCAGGTTAAACAGAATCTATCAATCAGTAACAGAGTCGCTTTTGCAACGCTTATTTGCCGATTGAGGCGAAACGGACGTGCTACCGGCAGACGACACAACGGCCCCGAAGGGCCGTCGCGAACGTCACAGACCGGAAGCAATCAGGGCTTGTTGACGACCAACCGCACCATGATGCGGCGGCCGGGCTCCTGGCGCTCGAGCACCAGCATCTGCGGACCGAGCGTGTCATAGCGCGACAACCGCGCGCGCCAGCCGCCCTGCTCGAACGCCACGGGGCGGCCCAGCTCGTCGTTGGAGACGTCGGTGGCCTCGGGCTGGCCCGGCAGCCTGCCGCGCAGCCAGTCGCGCAGGCCGGACACCGGCATGCTGCTGCCCAGGGCGTCTTCGGCCAGGGCGTCGGGGTTGTCGGCCACCAGGCGGGTGCCGTCGGCCTTGGTCAGGCTGGCCGCGCCGGGCTGGCCCTCGACGCGCGCCTCGGTCGAGCCGAGCGGGTTGGTCAGGTCCAGCACATAGCGGCGGCCGTCGTCCGACCAGGAGAAGCCGCCCTGCACGGCATTCTGCTTGCCGCTTTCCTCGTTGACGGTGATGGCGAAACGGCCGATGCGCGAGAAGGCGTCGGCCGAGACGCCCTCGATGGGCTTGGGCGTGGTGGTGCAGGCCGCCAGCGCGAAGGCCAGCAGGGCCAGCAGGGCCCAGCGCATCCAGACCATGCCGCCGGCCAACCCGCGAGGCGTCGTCGCGACCGCTGCCGTCACAGGCTGACTCCGAGGCGCTTGACGACCTCGAGCACGGTCTTGTTCTTGGGATCCTTGGCCAAGGCGGCGCGCAGCAGTTCGACCGCCTGGTCGCGCTTGCCCTGGGTCCACAGCACTTCGGCCAGGTGGGCGGCGATGTCGGCTTCCGGACGCACGCTGTAGGCGCGGCGCAGGTAGTCGGCGGCGGCGACCTGGTCGCCCATGCGGAATTTGACCCAGCCCATGCTGTCCAGGATGAACGGGTCGTTGGGCGACAGTTCCAGCGCCTGGGTGATCAGGTCCAGCGCTTCGGGCAGGCGCTGGTTGTGGTCGGCCAGCGTGTAGCCCAGCGCGTTGTAGGCGTGGGCGTGCTCGGGATCGAGGGCGATGACCTGGCGCAGCATGCGTTCGAGGTCGGCCAGGCGGTCCTGGCGCTCGTACAGCATGGCCAGCTCGTACTTGATCTCGACGGTGCCGGGCAGCGCCTGGTCGGCCGCTTCCAGCACCGACACGGCCTGGCCGATGCGGTCGGCATCGCGCAGGATCTGGGCCTTGGTCAGCACGCCCAGGGTGCGCTCTTCCTCGTCCTGGGGCGCGGCGGCGTCGACCATCTTGATGGCGTCGTCGACCCGGCCGGACTTGGCGCGCAGGGCGGCCTGGCGCATGCGCGCCGAGAAACGCAGCGACGGATCGTCGATGCGGCCCAGTTCGGCGATGGCTTCGTCGTACTGGCCCTGGTCTTCGGCGATGCGCGACAGCAGCACGTGGGCATCGGCCGCGGCGGCGCCGGCGTCGGTGGCGCCCGGCACGATGGCGCGCTGGCGCTGGTTCTGGACGTCCAGGTACTGCTGCAGCAAGGTCTTGGCCTGCGGCAGCTGGCCAGCCTTGTAGGCCAGCTGGGCCTGCATGAAGAGCAGGTCGAAGTCTTCCGGCGAGCGGCGCGACATGGCCTGCAATTCAGCCAGGGCGCCGTTGTAGTCGCCGGCGTCGGCCATCTGGCCGGCCAGCATCAGCCGGACCTTGCGGGCGTTGGGATTGCGGTTGATGTAGGCGCGGGCATCGGCCTGCGCGCGCTGCGGGTCGACCTTGGCGCCGTACTCGAGGACGCGCTGGGCGGCCGGTTCGGACTTGGGGTCGGCGGCCAGGGCGGCATGGGCCTCCTGGGAGGCGCGCGGGTAGTCGCCGGCGGCGGAGGCCACGTCGGCCAGCGCCAGGTGGGCGGCGGGCAGCTTGCGCACGCTGTCGCTCAGCGCTTCGTCAAGGATGCGCAGCGCCAGGCGGCGGTCGTTCAGGCGGCTCAGCACGGCCAGGGCCTGGCCGATGGCGGCCGGCTTGTCGCGCGAGGCCTCGATGCGGTTGCGCAGGGCCTGCGACAGCCCCTTGGTCTGGCCGTTGGCGGCGGCCAGCGCCAATTCGGTGGAGCTGGCCTCGAGATCGTTGGGCGACAGGCGGGCCCAGACGCGGGCGGCGTCCAGGGCGCCCGGCAGGTTGCCGCCGGCCAGCTGGAATTCCAGGCCGCGGCGCGCCAGGCGGGGATCGCCGGTGTCGCGCGCCAGGCCGACCATGGTGTTGGCGGCGGTGCCGTACATGCCGCGCTGGGCGGCGATTTCCGACGCCAGGACACGGTAGAAGATGTCGGCGGTCAGCGACACGTAGGGCAGCTGGCCCGGACGCAGGCGGATCACCTCGGTTTCTGGCTGGCGGTTCTGGGGCGCCATGCGGGGGCCGGTCGCATCCCGCGTCCGGCTGTCGGCGGCCTGGGCCTGAGGGGCCAGGGCGGAGGCCAACGCAAGCGCCAGCGCGGCAATCCCGATATTCATTTGTTTGAAAGACGACTTCACGCGGCCCGTCCGGTTGGTGGCACAATCTTCGTACACGCAATTGATGATCTTACACTGGCTCATGCCGGAACTGCCTGAAGTTGAAACCACGCGTCGCGGAATCGACGCCGTCATCACCGGCCGCCCCCTCACGCGGCTGGTCGTCCACGAATCCCGGATGCGCTGGCCCATCCCGGCCGACCTGCCCGCCCTGGTGGGCGGCCGCACCGTGCTGGAATGCGGCCGCCGCGGCAAATACCTGCTGCTGCGCTTCGACCACGGCACCCAGATCGTGCATCTCGGCATGTCCGGGTCGCTGCGCAGCGTGGCCCCGGGCGAATTCCTGCGCAAGCACGACCACGTCGAATGGATCTTCGACCAGGCCGTGCTGCGGCTGCACGACCCGCGCCGCTTCGGCGCCGTGCTGTGGCACCCCGATGCGGACGGACCGGTCGAAAACCACCCCCTGCTGGCCAAGCTCGGCATCGAGCCGTTCGATCCGCGCTTCGACGGCGCCTGGCTGCACCACCACTTCAAGAACCACGGCGCCGCGATCAAGCAGGTGCTGCTGGCCGGCATGGCGGTGGTCGGCGTGGGCAATATCTACGCCTCCGAAAGCCTGTTCCGCGCCCGCATCAACCCCAAGACCCCGGCCAACAAACTGTCGCGCGCCCGCTGCGACCGCCTGGCGGACATGGTGCGCGCCACCCTGGCCGACGCCCTGACCTCCGGCGGCAGCACCCTGCGCGACTACGTCGGCGCCACCGGCGAACCGGGCGCGTATTTCGAGATCCACGCGGCGGTCTACGAGCGCGCCGGCCAGCCCTGCCGGGTCTGCGGCACGCCGATCAAGCGCATCGTCCAGGGCCAGCGGGCCACCTATTACTGCCCGAAGTGCCAGAAGACCTGAGCGCGCCGCTTGAAACATCCAGACCCCTGGGGCCGCCCGCGGCCCGAAAGGTTCCCGTCCGGGCCGCCCTGCGCGGCCCGGACGCATTTGGGCAAGCCCTGGAAATCCAAGGGAAATCCCTGCCAAAAAGGCCCTATTCGTTTATAGCAAACGTATTGCACAACCACTAACGCCAAGCTATAGTCCTTCCACACACCCTATTCCTATAAAAGTGGAAGGAGCCTCCATGAGCAAGCAATTCGCCTCGCACGCCGACCTGACCGACAAGGTCGTGTCGTTCGAAAAGCTGTCCGACAACGCCTATGCCTACACCGCCGAAGGCGACCCCAACACGGGCGTGATCATCGGCGACGAGGCCGTCATGGTGGTCGACACCCAGGCCACGCCGGTGATGGCGCAGGACGTCATCCGCCGCATCCGCGAAGTCACCGACAAGCCGATCAAGTACATCCTGCTGTCGCACTACCACGCGGTGCGCGTGTTCGGCGCCTCGGCCTACAACGCCCAGGAGATCCTGGCCAGCCGCGACACCTACGACCTGATCGCCGAGCGCGGCGAGCAGGACAAGGCCAGCGAGATCGGCCGCTTCCCGCGCCTGTTCCGCAACGCCGAATCGATCCCCCCCGGCCTGGTCTGGCCCACCATGACGTTCAAGGGCGAGATGACCGTCAACCTGGGCAACCTGGAAGTCAAGCTGCTGCAGGTCGGCCGCGGCCACACCAAGGGCGACACCATCGCCTGGCTGCCCGAGCAGAAGATCCTGTTCGCCGGCGACCTGGTCGAATACCAGTCCACCCCCTACTGCGGCGACGCCTACTTCCGCGACTGGCCCAGCACGCTGGACGCGCTGTCGGGCTTCGAGGCCGAAAAGATGGTGCCCGGCCGCGGCCCCGCGCTGAAGAACGCCACCGAAGTGCGCCAGGGCCTGGCCGGCACGCGCGCCTTCCTGACCGACCTGTACGGCGCGGTCAACCGCGGCGTGGCCGAGGGCAAGGACCTGAAGACGATCTACCGCGAGGTCTACGACTTCATGAAGCCGCGCTACAGCGACTGGGTCATCTTCGACCACTGCATGCCGTTCGACGTGTCGCGCGCTTACGACGAGGCCAGCGGCCACGTCCACCCGCGCATCTGGACCGACAAGCGCGACCTGGAAATGTGGGCCCAGCTGGAGGGCTGATCCCGCCCGGCCGGTCCGCCGGCCGCGGTTCCACCGATTGAAACGGCGCCGCACGACCCGCCGGCCATGCGCCGCGGGCGACGCGCGGCGCCGCGCATAAAAACAAAATGACCCACACAGGAGACAACCGTGGGAGACATCGACTTTCAGGCGATGGAATTCGCCTATGAGAAGCACGCCGACCAGGCCGCCGCGACGCAGGCGCGCCACCCGGTGGTGGTGGTGGGCGCCGGCCCGGTCGGCCTGACCACAGCGCTGGATCTCGCGCGCCAGGGCGTGCGGGTGGTGGTGCTGGACGACGACTACCGCCTGTCCACCGGCTCGCGCGCCATCTGCTTTTCCAAGCGCACCCTCGAAATCTGGGACCGCCTCGGCGTCGGCCAGCGCATGGTCGACAAGGGCGTGTCGTGGAACGTGGGCAAGGTGTTCTTCCGCGACCAGGAGGTCTGGCGCTTCGACCTGCTGCCGGAACCCGGCCATCGTCGCCCCGCCTTCATCAACCTGCAGCAGTACTACGCCGAAGGCTATCTGTACGAACAGGCGCGCCAGGAACCGAACATCGACCTGCGCTGGAAGAACAAGGTGGTGGGCCTGGAACAGGCCGGCGACGGCGTGGTGCTGTCGATCGACACGCCCGAAGGCGGCTACACGTTGCACGCCGACTGGCTGGTGGCCTGTGATGGCGCCCGTTCGCCGGTGCGCAAGCTGATCGGCCAGGAAAGCCATGGCCGCATCTTCCGCGACCGCTTCCTCATCGCCGACGTCAAGATGAAGGCCGACTTCCCGGCCGAGCGCTGGTTCTGGTTCGACCCGCCCTTCCATCCCAATCAATCGGTGCTGCTGCACATGCAGCCCGACAACGTCTGGCGCATCGACTTCCAGCTGGGCTGGAACGCCGACCCGGTCGAGGCCGTCAAGCCCGAGAACGTGCTGCCGCGCATCCGCGCCCTGCTCGGCCCGGACGCGCAATTCGACCTGGAATGGGTCAGCGTCTACACCTTCGCCTGCGAGCGCATGGACAAGTTCCGCCACGGCCGTGTGGTGTTCGCCGGCGACTCGGCGCACCGCGTCTCGCCGTTCGGCGCGCGCGGCGCCAACAGCGGCGTGCAGGACGCCGAGAACCTGGCCTGGAAACTGCGCCTGGTGCTGGCCGGCCAGGCGCCCGAAGCGCTGATCGACAGCTACGCCGCCGAGCGCGAGCACGCCGCCGACGAAAACATCCTGAATTCGTCGCGCGCCACCGACTTCATCACGCCCAAGAGCGACATCAGCCGCAGCTTCCGCAACGCGGTGCTGAACCTGGCCCGCACCCATGCGTTCGCGCGCACGCTGGTCAACAGCGGCCGCCTGTCGCTGCCCGCCACCTACGCCGATTCGCCGCTGAACAGCCCCGACCGCGACACGTTCGCCGGCCGCATGCGGCCCGGCGCGGTGGCGCTGGACGCGCCGGTGCGCGGACCCGGCGATTCGCCGTGGTGGCTGTCGCAACTGGACGCGGGTTTCACGCTGGCCCTGTTCTGCGGCGACCAGCCGCCCGCGATCGACACCTTGCAGGCCCTGCGCGCGCTGCGCCTGGCCGCCGTGCCGGTGAAAGCCGTGCTGGTGGCCGGCCCCGGCTGCGATAGCGCCGGCTGGCCGGAAGACATGGCGCGCGTCGTCGACAGCGAGGGCCTGCTGGCCCAGCGCTACGACGCGTTATCCGGCACCGCCTATCTGATCCGCCCCGACCAGCACATCGCCGCGCGCTGGCGCGCCTTCCAGCCCGACGCGGTGACGTCGGCCGTCAACCGCGCGATTGGCCGCGCCTGAACCCGGAGGCCCTATCCATGCTGAACACCGAAACCAACCTGGCCGCGCCGGACGACTTCTACGAAGCGCTGATCGACGCCCATCGCGACCTGAGCAACGAGCAGAGCCAGGAAATGAACGCGGCGCTGATCCTGCTGCTGGCCAATCACCTGGGCGACATGGCGGTGCTGCGCGAAGCGCTGGCGCAGGCCCGCGCGTCGGTCACGCCGGCGGCGAACCCACCGCAAACGCATTGACGATCAGGGCGCGCAGCCACTGGTTGCCGCCATCGCGGTCGTAGCGGCGCTGCCAGTACATATTGGTCTGCAGCGCCGGCACCTTCACCGGCGGCGTCATGTAGCGCAGGCCGAAGGGCGGCGCGGCGCTGGCCGCCAGTTTCTCGGGCACCGTGGCCAACAGGTCGGTGGCGCTGACGATGTACGGCACGGCCGAGAAATGCGGCACGCTGAAATGCTCGGCCAGCATCACCCCGGCCCGCTCCATCGACTGGACCACCTGGCCGTAGGGCGCGGCGCGCGACACGATCAGGTGGCGCTCGGCGCGGAATGCCTTCAGCCCCATGCCGGCATGGGCGGTGGGATGCGCCTGGCGGAACAGAGTGGCGTAGCCCTGCCGGAACAGCATGCGCTGCAAGGTCCCCGCCCCCATCTCGTCGAACGCGCCGATGGCCAGGTCGATCCGGCCCGCCTCCATCTCGCGCGACAGGTCTGGCCCCTGTACCCGCACCGAATCGATGCGCACCTGCGGCGCCACCTGCACGCAGACCTCCATCAGCCGCGGCATGAAATGGATCTCGCCGACGTCGGTCATCGCCACGCGGAAACGCCGCGTGCTGGCGGTGGCGTCGAACGCGTCCTGGTCCTGCAGGGCCTGCGACAGCATCGCCAGCGCCTCGCTCACCGGGCCGGCCAGGCGCTGCGCGCGCGGCGTCGGCAGCATGCCCTGCGCGGTGCGCACGAACAGCTCGTCGCCGAAGGCCAGCCGCAGCCGGCGCAGGGCATTGCTGACCGCCGGCTGCGACAGGTCCAGCCGCCGCGCCACGGCGGACAGGTTGCGGTCCTCCAGCAGGTGCTGGAACAGGATCGGCAGGTTCAGGTCGACGTCGCGCAAGTCCGCCATCAGGCACCCCTACTATTCACAAAATTTATAGTTGCTATTTTTGCATTCCCGTAGCCGTAGCGGGGGATTTTTCCGACAATGACGTATCGACGCCGGACGGCCCCATCCGGCGCGCCACGACCAAGACCGCGCGGCCACGCATCGCGCGCCACCCAGGAGGATTCCATGGAACTGCAATACCAGACCGGCTTCGGCAACGACTGTGCCACCGAAGCCCTGCCCGGCGCGCTGCCGCTGGGCCGCAATTCGCCGCAGCAATGCCCCTACGGCCTGTACGCCGAACAGCTGTCCGGCACCGCCTTCACCGCGCCGCGCAGCGAGAACCGCCGTTCGTGGCTGTATCGGATCCGCCCGGGCGCCCAGCACCTGCCGTTCGAGCCGTTCGGCGGCGCCGCCGGCTGGGAAAGCGCGTTCGGCCATGGCCCGGTCACGCCCAACCAGCTGCGCTGGAGCCCCCTGCCCATCCCCGCCACGCCCACCGACTTCGTCGAGGGCGTGAAGACCTGGGGCGGCAACGGCGGCCCCGATGAACAGGGCGGCGTCGGCATCCACCTGTATGCCGCCAACCGCTCGATGCAGGGCCGCTATTTCTACAACGCCGACGGCGAGCTGCTGCTTGTGCCGCAGCAGGGCCGCCTGCGCCTGGCCACCGAACTGGGCCTGATCGACCTGGAGCCGCTGGAGATCGCCGTGATCCCGCGCGGCGTGCGCTTCAGCGTGCAACTGCTGGACGGCACCGCCCGCGGCTATATGCTGGAGAACTTCGGCGCCGCGCTGCGCCTGCCCGAACTGGGCCCGATCGGCTCGAACTGCCTGGCCAACGCCCGCGACTTCAAGACGCCGGTGGCCTGGTACGAAGACGTGGAAGGCGATTTCGAACTGATCGCCAAGTTCACCGGCGGCTTCTGGCGCGCCGCGATCGGCCACTCGCCGCTGGACGTGGTGGCCTGGCACGGCACGCACGCGCCGTACAAGTACGACCTGCGCCACTTCAACACCATCGGCTCGATCAGCTACGACCATCCGGACCCGTCGATCTTCACGGTGCTGACCGCGCCGTCCGACACCCCGGGCACGGCCAACATGGACTTCGCCATCTTCCCGCCGCGCATCCTGGCGATGGAAAACACCTTCCGTCCGCCCTGGTTCCACCGCAACGTCGCCAGCGAATTCATGGGCCTGATCCAGGGCGTGTACGACGCCAAGGCCGACGGCTTCGCCCCCGGCGGCGCCAGCCTGCACAACTGCATGAGCGGCCACGGCCCCGACGCCGAGACCTTCGAGAAGGCCTCGCACGCCGACACCAGCCACGCGCACTACATCCGCGAGACCATGGCCTTCATGTTCGAGACGCGGCGCGTGATCCGCCCGACGGCGCAGGCGCTGGCCTCGGTAGAATTGCAGGGCGACTATTACCGGTGCTGGCAGGGCCTGAAGAAGCACTTCGATCCCCGCAAGGCGTGACCGGCGTTTCCGCCGTCACGCCCGCCCACGGCGATGCGCGCAAGCGCATCGCCGTTTGGCTTTGGATTTTCCCGGCGCCCGCCGGCCCCTTACAAACACTGAACGAGACATTCCCGCCATGACCACTCCCATCAACGAAACCCACGACCCGTCCCTGAAGAGCTGGGTCGCCAGCGCCAACACCGGCGCGTCGGACTTCCCGGTGCAGAACCTGCCCTACGCCGCGTTCCGCCGCAAGGGCTCGCAGGAATCGTTCCGGCCCGGCGTGGCCATCGGCGACCAGATCGTCGACCTGGCCGCGCTGGCCGCGGCCAAGCCGTTCGAGGGCGCCGCCGCCGAGGCGCTGGCCGCCTGCCAGGGCGACAGCCTGAACGCGCTGATGGCCCTGGGCCAGGCCCACTGGAGCGCGCTGCGCCTGGCGCTGTCGCGCGCGCTGCGCGAAGGCGCCGCGCTGCGCGCCACGGTCGAGCCGCTGCTGGTGGCCCAGGCCGACGCCGAATACACCACGCCCGCCCGCATCGGCGACTACACCGACTTCTACATCTCGGTGCAGCACGCCACCGCCGTGGGCAAGCAGTTCCGCCCCGACAATCCCCTGCTGCCGAACTACAAGTGGGTGCCGATCGGCTACCACGGCCGCGCCTCCAGCATCGGCGTGGACCAGAAGTTCGCCCGCCCGGTCGGCCAGACGCGTCCCGCCAATGAGGGCGAGGCGCCGCAATTCGGCCCGTGCGTACGGCTGGACTACGAACTGGAACTGGGCATTTTCGTCGGCACCGGCAACGCGCAGGGCGACCGCATCGCGCTGGCGGACGCCGACGCCCACGTGTTCGGCCTGTGCATCCTGAACGACTGGTCGGCGCGCGACATCCAGGCCTGGGAATACCAGCCGCTGGGCCCGTTCCTGGCGAAGAACTTCGCCTCGACCATTTCGCCGTGGATCGTCACGCTGGAAGCGCTGGAGCCGTTCCGCACGCAATGGAACCGCGGCCCGTCCGAGCCGCAGCCGCTGCCGTATCTGGCCTCCGACGCCAACCGCGCCAAGGGCGCCTACGACGTGCGGATGGAAGTGCTGCTGACGACCGAACAGTCGCGCGCCGGCAAGCAGGCGCCGGCCCGCCTGTCGGGCAGCAACTTCCGCGATGCGTACTGGAACGTGGCGCAGCTGATCACGCACCACACGGTGAACGGCTGCAACCTGCAGCCGGGCGACATGCTCGGCACCGGCACGCTGTCGGGCCCGCAGCCGTCGGAAGCCGGCTCGCTGCTGGAACTGAACCACGGCGGCAAGAACCCGATCGAGCTGCCCTGGGGCGAGAAGCGCACCTTCCTGCAGGATGGCGACCAGGTCATCATGCGCGCCGAGTGCGTCAAGGCCGGCTACCCGCGCATCGGCTTCGGCGAATGCTCGGGCACGGTGCTGCCGGCGCGGCTGTAAACGCCGCCCATCACGATCGGGGCTTGGCGGCCGCATCGGCCGTCAACGCCTCGATCTCGTCGTCCTTGGCCTGCCACTGCTGGCCCAGCCAGTGGTGGAATTCGGTGCGGAAGGCCTTGTCGCGGCTGTAGTCACCTTCGCAGAAAGCCGGCGGCACCGGCACGTGATGCATGCGCACCCGCACCTCGCCCATGCGGCCGCAGGCCATGTCCCAGAAGCTGGGCACGCCCGCCGGATAGGCGATGGTGACATCGATCATCGAACGAAAGCGCGTGCCCATCGCGTTCAGCGACACCGCCAGCCCGCCCGCCTTGGGCTTGAGCAGGTGGCGGTACGGCGAACCCTGCGCGTCACGCTTGGCCGGGGTGAAGCGCGTGCCCTCGGCAAACACCATCACACTGGTCGGCACCAATGAGAACTTCTGGCAGGCGCGGCGCGCGGTTTCCTGGTCCTCGCGTCCCAGGGCCGGATTGCGGCGCAGCGCGGCCTTGCCATGGCGTTTCATGAACGGGAAATCCAGCGCCCACCACGCCAGCCCGATCACCGGCACGTAGATCAGCTGCTGCTTGAGGAAGAACTTCAACAGCGGGATGCGGCGGTTCAGCGAGCCTTGCAGCACGAAGATATCGACCCAGGACTGGTGGTTGCAGTTGACCAGGTACCAGTCGGCGTAGCGCAAGCCGGTATTGCCGCGCACGTCCCAGGGCGCGCGCTGGATGCGCGTGAACCAGGCGGTATTGACGCTGATCCAGGCCGTGGCGATGCCATTGAGGATCGGATCGATGCGGCGCCGGGCGGCGGCGAAGGGCAACGCCAGCTTCAGCAGCGCCATGGGGAACAGCAGCAGGCACCAGAACAGCGTGCTGACGCCGATCATGAGCGTGCTGAACACGCCGGTCAGCCAGGCCAGGCGGCCGCGCGGCACCGGCCAGCCGCGCCAGCGCGCGGCCGGGACGGACGCGGGCGCGTCGGTTGCATCAGGGGCGGGAGGCCGGACCGTGCCGGCGAGCGGATCGGGAAAAGTCATGAGCGCGAGTGTGCGAGGGCTGGCTTCGGGCCGGTTTGAGCGGGATCAAACCAGCCCCAGCCCCGGACGGGGTGAAGTCAAGGCAGGCGGTATTTTTCTTCGCGGTAGACCCAGCTGGCCCACAGCGCGTGCGCCAGCGCCTCCTTGCTCAAGGCTTCGTCCACCGGTTCGACCGGCTCGTAGGTCTCGTCCTGCCCGACCGGCGCGGCGCGGTAGCGGAATTCGCGCGGCGCCTTGGACGGCTCCAGCACCAGCAGCTTGTCGCCTTGCAGGTAGCCGAAATTGTCGGCGTACTGCATCAGCGCGCGGTTGGGATCGCGTTGCGTCAGGTCCGCGCCCAGCATCGGGTTGACATTGTCCAGCCCGATCAGCGACAGCAGCGTGGGCGCCATGTCGATCTGGCTCACGATGCGTTCATCCTGGCGCGGCGCGATGCCCGCGCCCAGGATCAGGGCCGGGATCTGGAAGTGCCGCACCGGCACCGGAATCGAGCCGTACACGCGGGAATCGTGATCGGCGATCACCAGGAAAACCGTGTTGTCCCAGTACGGCGCCTTGCGCGCCTTGTCGAAGAACTGGCCCAGCGCCCAGTCGGCATAGCGCACCGTGTTGTCGACGCTGGCCGGATCGCCCACCGGCTGGATGCGGCCCGCCGGATACTCCCACGGCGAATGGTTGCTGACCGAGAACGCCAGCGTGAACACCGGCTTGTCGCCGTCGGCGCGCAGCAGGCGGTCGACCTGGGTGAACATGTCTTCGTCGGACGCGCCCCACGAGCCTTCGAACACCGGGTTCTCGAACTTCGGACGATCCACCACCTCGTTGAAACCGTTGCCCAGGAAGAAGGCGCGCATGTTGTCGAAGTGCGACTCGCCGCCATACACGAAGCGCGAGTGGTAGCCATGCTTGCCCAGCACCTGCGCCAGCGTGAAGAACCCGGTCTGCGAGCGTGGCAGCTTCACCACCGCGTCGGCCACGCTGGGCAGGAAGCCCGCCGTCACCGCCTCGATGCCGCGCACCGAGCGCGTGCCGGTGGCGTAGGCGCGGTGGAACATCCAGCCCTCCTTGCCGAGGCGGTCGATATTGGGCGTGAGGTCCTTGCCGCCCAGGCTGCCGACATACTGCGCGCCCAGGCTTTCCTGCAGGATGATCACCAGGTTGAGCGGCTTGTCGCGCCGCACCGTGGCCTGCTGCTCGTGCAGGCTGGGGTAGCGCGCATCCAGCGGCGCGCCTGTCAGGCCCGCCTTGTCGCGCACGATGGCGTTCATCTCATCGACCGGCATCTTCGGATACATCGCGGCCGACGAGCGCTCATCGCGCATGCGGTAGGCGGCGTCGAACACGCTGTAGAGCGAATTGAGCGCCAGCGAATTGACCATGGCGTCCGAGCTGAACGCGACCTTGGCCGGGTTGATGGGGCGATGCTCCAGCGTGCCGCGCGCGCCCAGCACCACCAGCGCCAGGATCGCCAGCGACGCCAGCGGCCGCTTCCACCACGCCAGGAACGGATCGCGCACCCGCACCGGGAACAGCTTGACCGCCAGCCACGCGGCCACCAGCAACACCACCAGGGCGGCCAGCAGCACGCCCTTGTAGCCCTGCCACAACATCGAGCCGACTTCCTTCGGGTTGAGCAGGTAGATGAAATACAGGCGGTTCGGGCGCGTGTCGTATTCCGCGATGAACTGCGGCGTGGAGACTTCCAGCAGCACGTACAGCATCCACCAGACGCGGAACCACCAGGCGGTGACGCGCGCGGCCCACGGCCGATGCCCCAGCCACGGCGAGAACACCGCCGGCAGCGCGATCACCATGGACAGCAGGCAGACGTCGATGCGCAGGCCGCCGAACAGCACCGGCCACAGCCCGCCGGCCGCCTCGACCCGGTCCCACATCCACAACGACAGGCCCAGCCGGCTCAGCGTCAGCAGAACCAGCACGGACACGATGAAACGGAGCGTCAGGCGGCGCATGCGGCGGCCCTCCCCGGACGAATGAAATCCGTTGATGCGCCGCGCTTACCTTGCCCGCGATTACCCAGCCAAACCATGCCTGCCGTCCGGTGATTGAAAACGGCCAAGGTTAACGCGGATTGACGCGCCGCAGCGCCGGCGGCGGCGCGGCGCGAGGCCCCTATCAGACGAATGACACCCCTGTCATGTTGTACGACATCCGATTTCGACGCCAAAGCGCAACGCGAGGCGCCCGGCTACCGCCGCGCGCGCTCGCGGATCGGCGTCATTGCGCGCGGCGCAGGCGTTCGCGGCTGTTGCTCAGGTGGGTGCGCATCGCGGCGCGCGCGCCTTCGGCATCCTGGCGCAGGATCGCGCTGTAGATGTCCTCGTGCTCCAGGTTGACGCGGGCCAGGTAGGCGGCGCGGTCTTCGTGGGCGAACTTGGCGGAATTGATGCGGGTGCGGGGAATGATGGCCGAGCCCAGGTGCGACATCAGGTCGGCGAAATACCGGTTGTCGGTGGACTGCGACACCAGCAGGTGAAACTGGAAATCGGGCGTGATGGTGTCGCCGCCGCTGTCCAGCGCGCTCTTGAAGGCATCCAGCGCCCGGCGCATCTCGGCCAATTGGGTCTCGCTGCGGCGCACCGCGGCCAGGCCGGCGGCCTCGCTTTCCAGGCAGATGCGCAGTTCCAGCAGCACCAGCACGTCGCGCACCGTGGCGATATCGGCCGGATCGACGCGGAAATCGCCGCCGCCGCTGGGCTCGAGCGCGTAGGTGCCGACGCCGTGGTGGGTTTCGACCAGGCCCGAGGCCTGCAGCCGCGACAGGGCTTCGCGCACCACGGTGCGGCTGACGCCGAACTGCCGCATGATCTCGGATTCGGTGGGCAGCTTGTCGCCGGGGCGGATGTCGCCGCCGCGGATGCGTTCGGAGATGCTCTCGACCAGGCCCTGGGCCAGGTTCCGAGGACGACGCTGCGGCAAGACGGGGGTATCGACAGGAGCGTTCATCAGGGATTATCCGAGAGCGGTTGCGTGGCGCTTGACTGCAAAATTTCGGGCTTATTATACTTTGGACAGGTTGTACGATAACGTACCAGGTAAGTCCACTCCACCGCGCCATCCACCGAGCGTTGCGCCATGAGCCTAACCGTCGACCGCATGCCTGCCTCCCCCCGCTGTCATCGCCTGTTATTGACCGGCGCGGCCGGCAACCTGGGCCGGGTCCTGCGCCCGCGGCTGAAAGTCCATGCCGACGTGTTGCGGGTCTCCGACGTCGCGGCCATGGCGCCCGCCGCGGCCGGCGAGGAAGTCGTGCCGTGCAACCTGGCCGATCCCGCCGCCGTCTCCGAGCTGGTGCGCGGCGCCGACGCCATTGTGCACCTGGGCGGCGTTTCCGTGGAACGTTCTTTCGAAGAAATCCTGCCGGCCAACATCCAGGGCGTCTATCACGTCTACGAAGCGGCCCGCCTCCATGGCGTGCGGCGCGTGGTGTTCGCCAGCTCCAACCACGTCATCGGCTTCTACGAGCAGGGCGCGCAACTCGATGCCGACGTGCCGTTGCGGCCCGACGGCTACTACGGCCTGAGCAAGGCCTACGGCGAAAACCTGTCGCGTTTTTACTACGACCGCTACGGCATCGAGACGGTCTGCCTGCGCATCGGCTCGTCGTTTCCCGAGCCCAGGGACCGCCGCATGATGGTGACCTGGCTCAGCTACGACGATCTGACCGACCTGGTGGTCCGCTCGCTGTTCACGCCCAACGTCGGCCACCTGATCGCCTATGGCGCCTCGGCCAACCGCGACAGCTGGTGGGACAACCACGGCGCCGCCGCGCTCGGCTTCGCCCCCAGGGATTCCTCCGAGGTATTCCGCGCGCAGGTCGAGGCGCAGCCGCCGCTGGCGGCCGACGACCCCGCCGCGCGCTACCAGGGCGGCGCGTTCGTCAAGGCCGGCCCGTTCCCCTTTCCTCCGCGCTGATACGCCCCTTCCCCGCCATGGCGACCTCTGCCGAACGCATCGGAACCCTGCTCTGCGGCGTGGGCGAAAGCCCCGTGTGGCGCGCCGCCGACCAGGCCTTCCACTGGACCGACATCCCCGGCCGCGCGCTGTGGCGCTGGACGCCCGCCAGCGACCGGCTCGATCACTGGACGCTGCCGCAGATGGCCGGCTGCCTCGCCCCGCGCGGCGACGGCTGGCTGCTGGCGATGGAGGACGGCCTGTACGCCTGCGGGCCGCTCGTGGCCGGCCAACCCTGCCAGCCGCGGCCGCTGGCGCCGGTGCGCCATGGCGCGCCCGGCATGCGCTTCAATGACGGCCGCTGCGACCGCCAGGGCCGCTTCCTGGCCGGCACCATGGTCATGGACATGGGCCTGGCCCGCAACGCCGGCAAACTGTATCGCCATGCGCCCGGCCAGCCGCTGGAAGCGATCGTCGACGACCTGATCGTGCCCAACGGCCTGGCCTTCAGCCCCGACGGCAGGACCATGTACCTGTCCGACTCGCACCCGTCGCGGCAGGTGGTCTGGGCCTTCGACTACGACATCGACAGCGGCCTGCCGCGCAACCGCCGCGTCTTCATCCCGAAACTGCCGGCCGGCCGGCCCGACGGCGCCGCCGTCGACGCCGACGGCGGCTACTGGATCTGCGGCAACGAGGCCGGCCGCATCTACCGCTATACGCCGGACGGCCGCCTCGACCGCAGCCTGGACGTGCCGGCCGCCCGCGTCGCCATGTGCGCCTTCGGCGGGCCGGACCTGGACCTGCTGCTGGTCACGTCCATCCGCCCCGCGGACGCCGCCCCCGATTCCGCCGCCGGCGCCGTCTTTGCCCTGCGCCCCGGCGCGCGGGGCCTGGAGGAAACCGCAAGCGCCGGTTAGCACCCGACCGCGGCGCCCCAGGCGCCCAAGCACGAGTAGTGAGCAGGTCCGTACACATCGAAGAGCTTCGGGGCCGCAATGGCCCTCAACGAAACGCCGTACTCCCAACCGGAGGTAGACATGTTGCGCCCGACCCTGACCCGCGCCATCCTGGCCGCGGCCGCTTTGCTGACGCTGATTCCCGCCACCCATGCCGCCGAGCTGCGCTCCGCGGACATCCATCCCGACGATTACCCCACCGCGCAAGCCGTGCGCCAGTTCGGCGAACTGGTCAAGCAGCGCACCAACGGCCGCATCACCGTCAAGGTGTACGCCGGCGGCGCGCTCGGCAATGAAGACGACTCGATCGAGCAGGTGAAGATGGGCGCGCTGGCCATGGCGCGCGTGTCCAGCGCGGCCATGCACAACATCTGCCAGACCACCCGCGTGCCGTCGCTGCCATTCCTGTTCCGCTCCAAGGATCATCTGCACAAGGTGCTCGACAGCGAACTCGGCGAACAGATCCTGAAGTCCTGCGAGTCGGCCGGCTTCGTCGGCCTGGCCTGGTATGACAGCGGCTCGCGCTCGATGTACACGCGCAACAAGCCGATCAAGACGCTGGCCGACGCCAAGGGCCTGAAGATCCGCGTGCAGCAGTCGGATCTGTCGGTGGCGATGGTGGAAGCCATGGGCGGCAACGCCACGCCGATGCCGATGGGTGAGGTCTACACCTCGCTCAAGACCGGCCTGGTCGACGCCGCCGAGAACAACTATCCGAGCTACGAGAGCGCGCACCACTACGAGGTCGCCAAGTACTACGCGCTGACCGACCACACCATGACGCCCGAGATGCTGATCTTCTCGAAGCGCCAATGGGACAAGCTGTCGGCCGAGGACCAGAAGATCCTGCGCGAAGCCGCGCGCGAGTCGGTGCCCTACATGCGCAAGCTGTGGGACGAGCGCGAGCAGAAGTCGCGCGCGGTGGTCGAGAAGGCCGGCTCGCAGATCGTCGAGGTCGACAAGGCCTCGTTCCAGTCGGCGATGAAACCGGTGTACGACCGCTTCGTCACCACGCCCGACATGAAAGACCTGGTCGCCAAGATCCAGGCCGTCCAATAAGGAATCCGCATGTTGGCTACCTCCACCCATGACCCGGATGTCGCGGCGGGGGGCCGGGCGCATGCCCCGGCTGCCCCGCTGGACGCCTATTCCCGCGGCTGCGCCCGGCTGGCGCGCCTGTGCATGTGGACCAGCGTGTTCGGGCTGGTCTGCCTGATCGTCGCGGTCACCCTGCAGATCTTCGGCCGCCACGTGCTGAACAGCACCCCCACCTGGGCCGAAAGCCTGGCGCTGTTGCTGGTGCTGTACGTCACCATGCTGGGCGCCGCCGTCGGCGTGCGCGACGCCGGCCACATCGGCTTCGAGTCGCTGGTCGACGCATTGCCGGCGGCCGGCCAGCGGCGCCTGAAGATCTTCATCCACCTGCTGGTGCTGCTGTTCGGCGCGCTGATGGCGTGGAACTGCGCCCTGCTGGCCGAATCCGTGTGGGCCTACAAGATCCCCAACCTGGGCATCTCCAACGGCTGGAAGTACGTGCCCGCGGCCCTCTCCGGCGTCCTGATCGCGCTGTTCTCGATCGAGCACATCATCGCCCTGTTGCGCAACCAAAAGGTGGTACCGGCATGGCGCTGACCCTACTCTCCTTCACCTTCATGGGCTTCCTGGTGATCGGCGTGCCGGTGGCGTTCGCCATCGGGCTGTCGTCCATCACCGCGATCATGTACGAGGACCTGCCGCTGGCGGTGGCCTTCCAGCAGATGACCTCGGGCATGAATGCGTTTTCGTTCCTGGCCATCCCGTTCTTCATCTTCACCGGCGAGTTGATGCTGTACGGCGGCATCGCCGACCGCATCGTCGCCTTCGCCAAGTCGCTGGTGGGCCACGTGCGCGGCGGCCTGGGCATGTCCAACGTGGTGGCCTGCACGCTGTTCGGCGGCGTGTCGGGTTCGCCGGTGGCGGATGTGTCGGCGATGGGCTCGGTGATGATCCCGATGATGAAGCGCGAGGGCTATCACGCCGACTACGCGGTCAACGTCACCACCCACGCGGCGCTGGTGGGCGCGCTGATGCCGACCAGCCACAACATCATCATCTACACGCTGGCGGCGGGCGGCAAGGTGTCGATCGCGGCGCTGATCGCGGCCGGCGTGGTGCCGGCGCTGATCCTGACGCTGTGCAACCTGGCGGCGGCGTATTTCGTGGCGCGCAGCCGCGGCTATCCGGCGGGCACGTTTCCCGGCTGGCACATCGTGGCGCGCTCGCTGGTGGCCGCGACGCCCGGGCTGTTCGTGGTGGTGCTGATCATCGTGGGCATCCTGAGCGGGGTCTTCACCGCCACGGAATCGGCCGCGGTGGCCGTGCTGTACGCGCTGGCGCTGACGGTCTTCGTGTATCGCTCGCTGACCTGGGACCAGTTCGTGCGCGCCGCCAGCAAGGCGGTCAAGACGACCGGCGTGGTGCTGCTGCTGATCGGCATCTCGGCCACCTTCGGCTACCTGATCAGCTTCTACGGCGTGGCGGAAAAGACCGGCGAGCTGATGGCATCGGTGTCCACCAGCCCGTGGGCGATCTTCCTGATGGTCAACGTGATCCTGTTCGTGCTGGGCACGTTCCTGGACATGGCCGCGACCATCCTGATCTGCACCCCGATCTTCCTGCCGATCTGCATGCAGTACGGCATGGGGCCGGTGCAATTCGGCATGGTGATGCTGCTGAACTGCGCGCTGGGGCTGAACACGCCGCCGGTGGGCACCACGCAGTTCGTGGGGTGCGCCATCGGCGGGGTCTCGGTCGGCACGGTGATGCGGACCATCTGGCCGTTCTACGGCGCCTTGCTGGCGGCGCTGGCGCTGGTCACCTACGTGCCGGCGTTCTCGCTGTGGCTGCCGGGCGTGCTGCTGAATTGAACGCCGGGCATGCGGGCCGGACCACGCGACGCGGCCGGGCCCCGCAGCACCGGCCAGAAGAACAGCGCGGCCAGCAGCCACATCAGGGCCGCCGACCACAGCGTCTGGCTCAGGAAATGCGCGCCCTGCAGCACGCGCACGATCGAGAACCCGACGCCCGCGGCGATGCCCACGGCCAGGCCCCACCAGCGCCATCCGGGCCGCTGCGCGGCCCAGCCGGCGAAATACAGGGTCAACATCGAGTAACCGGCGCCGGCGTGACCGCTCGGCAGCGCGCCGCCCGCCTTGGCGCGATCCCAGGTCCACCACGACAGCGGATACGGGGTGTACCCGCCCAGCGTCTCCAGGTCATAGGGACGCGGCAAGGTGGTGTGGTGCTTGAGCTGCGTGACGGCCAGTTGCCCCACGATGCAGGTCACCGCCACCGCCAGCGCCGCGCCGCGCAGGTGGCGCCAGGCGGGAATGCGGTAGCTGGCCGCGACGACGGCGATCGCGCCCAGCGCCATGCCGATGGGCAGGGCCAGCACCATGCGATGGCCGACCAGTTCGAGCCAGCGGTTGGTGTGCAGGGGGAAGTCATCCAGCGGCACGCTGAACAGGCCGCGGGCGATGGCCAGGTCCAGGCCGGAGGCGTTGACCCACCACGCCAGGCACGCCAGCATCAGCGTCACCCCGAGGACATGCGTGGAAAAGTAGAAAGCGGGCGTCGGCCGCACGGCCGCTGGCGGAGAAAAGGGTGACATGTAGCGCGAGGGGCGATGGCGATCGGCCGGAGCAAACAGCTTAGGCGGCCGACAGTCGAAAATTCGTCAAATTCGGCCTGGCCGGGAAAGGGGCGGCTCACCCCCCCTTGCGGTCGCCCTACGCCGCGCCCCCCGCCGCGTCCAGGCGCAAGGTGAAACGGGTGCCGCGCTGCGGCCCCTCGCGCGACGAATCCACCGTCAGCGTCCAGCCCTGCATGTCGCAGACCCGCTTGGCGATGGCCAGGCCCAGGCCGCGCGCGGTTTCATCGCGTCCGGCCATCCCCGAATCCCGCAACCGGCCGCTGTAGTAACGGCGGAACAGGAACGGCAGGTCGTCCGCCGCGATGCCCTTGCCGTCGTCGCTCAGCTGCAGCGCGCCGTCGGCGCCCAGGCTGGCCGTGAGCGTGGCTGGCGCCGCGTGCTCGACGGCGTTGCGCACCAGGTTGCGCAGGACGGTCAGCAAGGCATAGCGGTCGAGGATGCGGATGTGGTCCGCCGGGATGACATTGTCGAAACGCAGTTCGGCCATGCCGGCCTGGGTTTCGTAACCGCGCCAGGCGTCCAGCATGCATTCGGACAGGTCGACCGGCTCGGGCGGACGCATCTGGTCGCGGGCCATGGCGCGGGCGCTTTCCAGGCAGACGATGACGTCGTCGACGTTGTCGATCACCCGCGTCAGCCGCTGGCGCTGGTCGGGCGTCAGTTCCTGGGTCAGCAGCATCAGCTCGCTGTCGGATCGGATCGCGGCCAGGGGCGTGCGCACCTCGTGGCTGAGGTTGCCGGCGAACTCGCGTTCGCGCGCGATCGAGCGGTCGACCTGGTTCTGCACCCGGTTGAAGGCTTCGATCAGCCGGCCCGCCTCGTCGTCGCGGGTCACGGCCAGGTCCGGCGCGCCGGGGGCCCAGGTGGACAGGCGGTCGGTCAACTCCAACAGCGGCCCCACGGCCACTGCCGCCACCCGTCGCGACAGGGCGTAGGCCCCGACCACGCAGATCGCGCCGACCCCCAGCACGATCGGGCCGAAATCGTGCACCCGCTCTTCGTTGTCGGTGGCGTCGTAAAGCAGGTAGACCTTGCCCGTGCCGGTGTCGGCCACCATCACGTGCCAGGTGTAGGCGCCGGGCTCGATCAGGTGCAGGCCGTTGTCGAGCCCGCGGATTTCCTCCGGCATGCCGACCGGGGCCTGGCCGTCGACACTGAGCCAGGCGCGCATGGAGCCGCCCAGTTCGCGGGCGCCACGGCGCGGCAGGAACTGGTCGCTGGTGCGGGCGTGCTGCACCAGGCGGTCCATTTCGGTATTGAGGATGTCGTTGACCAGATCGTCTTCCATCTGGTCGAACGTCAGGTAGGCGAGCAGGGCCAGCGCCGTCACGAACAGCGCCACGGTGCCGGTCAGCGCCCACACCACCCGTTGCGTCAGGGTCCCGCCGCCCGCGATCCGGCTCATGCGCTGCGCTCCCCCGTCACCAGGCGCCAGCCGGTGCCGTGCATGGTCTCGATGCCGTCGAAGCCGGCGTCGGCCAGGGCGCGGCGCAGCAGGTGGACCTGGCTGCGCAGGGCGTCGGACGACGGCGGCTCGCTGCCCCACAATTGCGATTCCAGTTCCTCGCGCGACACCACCCGGCCCGGATCGCGCAGCAGCGCTTCCAGGATGATGATGGCCTTGCGCGTCAAGTGCACCGGCTTGCCGCCGATCGACACCACGCGGCTGCGGGTGTCATAGGACAGGTCGCCGAACACCCGCACCGTGTCCACGGTCGAGCCCTTGGCGCGCTGGATCAGCGCCAGCAGGCGCGCCTCGACCTCGAGCAGCGCGAAGGGCTTGGTCAGGTAGTCGTCGGCGCCATGGGAGAAACCGGCCAGCTTGTCGTCCAGGCTGTCGCGCGCCGTCAGCACCAGCACCGGCAGCGGCAGGCGCCGGTCCGCGCGCACGGTGTGCAGGACCGCGTGGCCGTCCATGCCGGGCAGGCCGATGTCCAGGATCATCGCGTCGAACCGCTGCTCTTCCAGGCGCTTGAGCGCGGCGGGGCCGCTGTAGGCCACGTCCGGCAGGAAACCGCGCGCTTCCAGGAAGGTGTACAGATTGCCGGCGATGGTGTGATCGTCCTCGACGATCAGGATCCGGTGATTCGCACCCGCTGCGGGACTGGCCGCCATGTTCTCGTTCCCCATGGAAAGAAGGTTGTGTACGCCCCCCGCTCAGGCTTGCAGCACCTTGCCGGGATTCATCAGGCCTTGCGGGTCCAGCGCGCGCTTGATGCGGCGCATCAGGGCCAGCTCGACCGGACTCTTGTAGCGCGGCAGCTCGTCGCGCTTGAGCTGGCCGACGCCGTGTTCCGCGCTGATGGAGCCGGCATGCGCATGCACGCTGTCATGCACCACGCCGTAGATGTCGCTTTGCAGCGCCAGCAGCTCGGCCTCGGTCTGGCCCGGCGCGTTGGCGACGTTGTAGTGCAGGTTGCCATCGCCCAGGTGGCCGAAGATCACGTGGCGCACGCCGGGAAAGCGCGCCTGCAGCAGGCCATTGGTCTGGTGCACGAAGCCGGCGATGGCCGAGATCGGGATCGAGACGTCGTGCTTGACCGACTTGCCCAGCTCGGCCTCGGCCAGCGGAATGCTCTCGCGCAGGTGCCACAACGCCTTGCTCTGCGCCACGTTGGCGGCGATGGCGGCGTCGTTCACCAGGCCGGCCTCGATGGCCTCGCCCAGCACCGTCTCGAAGCGCTCGCGCGCATGCGCCTCGCTTTCGCTGTCGGACAGCTCCAGCAGCGCGAACCACGGCGAGGCGGCGGACGCGCCCTCGAACGGCAGGCGCTGCTGCGGGAACAGGCGCACCACCGCCTGCAGGCAGTCGCCGCTCATCAGCTCGAAGCCGGTCAGCGCGGCGCCGAAGCCGGCGCGGGCCCGCGACAGCAGCTCGACCGCGTTGTCGATGCTGTCCAGCGTCAACAGCGCGGTGCAGGAAGCGACCGGCCGCGGGAACAGCTTAAGCGTGGCCGCGGTGATGATGCCCAGCGTGCCTTCGCTGCCGATGTAGAGATCGCGCAGGTCGTAGCCGGTGTTGTCCTTGCGCAGGCCGCGCAGGCCGTTCCAGATCTCGCCCTCGGCGGTGACCACTTCCAGGCCCAGGGCCAGGTCGCGCGTGTTGCCGTAGCGCAGCACCTGGGTGCCGCCGGCGTTGGTGGCGAGATTGCCGCCGATGGTGCAGCTGCCCTCGGCCGCCAGGCTCAGCGGAAACAGCCGGCCGGCGTCGGCGGCGGCCTGCTGCACGGCCTGCAGGATGCAGCCGGCTTCCACGGTGATGGTGTCGTTGTCGGTATCGAGCGCGCGCACCCGGTTCAGGCGCGCGGTCGACAGCACCACGGCGCTGCCCGAGCCGTCGGGCGTGGCGCCGCCGCACAGGCCGGTATTGCCGCCTTGCGGCACCACCGGAACGCCATGGCGCGCGCACAGCTTGATGGCGTCGGCCACTTGCTGCGTGGACCCGGGGCGGACCACCGCCAGCGCCTCGCCGCGATAGCGACGGCGCCAGTCCAGCGCGAAAGGTTCGGCATCGGCGCCGGTCAGCACATGGGACTCGCCCAGGAGGGACTGCAATTCGCTCAGCAAGGTCATAGGCGCCGCACGGAAAGATCGCGCCGGGCCGCGCCCGGGCGCTGTTCAAGGGTAGTGCGGACTATTGTAGAGGCTGAACCGGCCCTAGCCGACCGCCTGGTCCAGGCGCGTGCCCGTCAGGCCCGTGCAATAGGCGCGCGAGGCGATGCGGTTCAGCAGGAAGGCCCGGTCCACGCCGGCGGGGCCGGGCAGTTCGGACAGGGCGCGATAGGCGCGCCGCAGCGCTTCGCCGCGGGTGGCGCCGCACACCAGCAGGTGGGTGCACGGCATGTGGCGATCGGCGCAACCGTCGATGCGCACTTCCAGCGCATGGGCTGCAACCGGCTCGAAATCGGCCACGGCGGCGCCCGAACGCGGCTGCGCCTCGGCGCGGATCACGCGGAACACGCCGCTGCGGTCATCCAGCGAAAAGGCCACCGTGCCCATGCCCTGCCAGGCGCGATCCCGCGCCACGCTGGCGGCGACCCCGCGCAAGGCGCTTTCGACCGAGGCCGGCAGATGCGGCGCCGGGCATTCGGCGATCAGCACGCGGGCGTCGCGCCAGACGCAGCGCTCCCAGGCGCGCCCCGTCGCCAGCTCGCCCTCGGGCGATACGAATACATGAATGTCGAGCCGGCGTTCCCGCCCGGCCGACGACCCGGCGAAGTCCGTGGGCGGCCCGCGCCTGCGCCTGGCGCCGCCTGATGACGTGACTGTGGATACTTTGGCTCCCATGGCCCCCTCCGGTCTTTCTGGTCTTTCCACTTGCATGACAAGCGTATCACCTTCGGATGACCAGCAAGTTCCATGCCACCGCCCGCCAAGACAGGAAGGGTCCGCTTCCGTTGCGCCGACGCACCGGAACAAGGCGAAAAGGGATTCCTTTGCGCACCAGATCAGGGCGGCACACGGCCGCCCGATGGAGGATAATTCAACTCCGCCCCCCCTGGCCGGCATGCGCCGGCATCCGGGTTTACCAGCAGGCTGCCGGCATCCCGGGCGGTCCTGCCACGGCAAGCCGTAGCAAACAATAAGGATCCGATGTGGCCGACAACGCGCAATTCCCCTCTTCCGTCTTCAAGGCGTATGACATCCGCGGCACCGTCCCGGATCTGATCGACGCGCGCTTCGCCCGCTCGCTGGGCGCGGCGCTGGCCGCGGTCGCGCGTGACCAGGGCGTGCAGACGCTGGTGGTGGGCCGCGACGGCCGCCTGAGCAGCGAGATGCTGTCGCAGGCGCTGCAGGAAGGCATGCTGGAAGGCGGCGTCGATACCCTGGATATCGGACAGGTTCCCACGCCGCTGGTGTATTTCGCCACCCACATCATGCAAACCGGCTCCGGCGTGGCCATCACCGGCAGCCACAACCCGCCCAAGTACAACGGCTTCAAGATGATGATGGGCGGCCGCGCCCTGTATGGCGAGGACGTGCAGGCCCTGGCGCGCCGCATGAACGGCGCCCCGGACGCGCCCGCCGCCCGCACCGGCGTGCGCCGCGAGCTGGACCTGGTGGCCGCGTACATCGCGCGGGTCGCCTCGGGCGTGAAGCTCGCCCGCCCCATGAAGATCGCGATCGACTGCGGCAACGGCGTCGCCGGCGCCATCGCCCCCAAGCTGTTCCGCGCCCTGGGCTGCGAGGTCACCGAACTGTTCTGCGAGGTGGACGGCACCTTTCCCAACCACCACCCGGACCCGGCCGAGCCGAAGAACCTGCAGGACCTGATCCATTGCCTGGCCACCACCGACTGCGAACTCGGCCTGGCCTTCGACGGCGACGGCGACCGCCTCGGCGTGGTGACCAAGTCCGGCCAGATCATCTGGCCGGACCGCCAGCTGGTGCTGTTCGCGCGCGACGTGCTGGAACGCAATCCCGGCGCCACCATCATCTACGACGTCAAGTGCAGCCGCCATGTCGGGCTGTCGGTGCAGGCCGCGGGCGGCGAACCCTTGATGTGGAAAACCGGCCACTCGCTGGTCAAGGCCAAGCTGGCCGAAACCGGCGCGCCGCTGGCCGGCGAGATGAGCGGCCATATTTTCTTCAAGGAACGCTGGTATGGTTTCGACGACGGGCTCTACACCGGCGCCCGCCTGCTGGAAATCGTCTCGCGCCACGCCGACGCCGGCGCGCCGCTGGAGGCCTTGCCGCAGGACGTATCGACCCCGGAACTGAAACTGGAAATGGAAGAAGGCCAGCCTTTCACGCTGGTGCAGGCGCTGCAGGAACAGGGCCAGTTCCCCGGCGCGGTGCGCGTGGTCACCATCGACGGCGTGCGCGCCGAGTATCCCGACGGCTTCGGCCTGGCGCGTCCGTCCAACACCACGCCGGTCGTGGTGCTGCGCTTCGAGGCGCAGACCGCCGAGGCGCTGGCCCGCATCCAGGGTGACTTCCGGCGCGAACTGGCTAAACTGGCGCCCGACGCCTCCCTGCCCTTCTAAAAACAAAAAGATATGTCCCTGCTTAACAGCCCAGCCTGGAACCGCTTCGCCACCGCCGCACGCAACGCCGACCGGCGCGGCGAGCAACTGCGGCTGATCAATGCCCCCGGGCTGCGCCTGGACCTGACCGCGCAGGCGCATTCGCCGGCATTGCAGGAAGCCGCCGCCGCGCTGCTGGAGCAGCAAGGCTTCGAGGCCGCCCGCGCGCAACTGTTCGACGGCGGCAACGCCAACTGGACGGAACAGCGCCCGGCCTGGCATACCGCGCTGCGCGCGCCCCAGCCCCCGGCCCAGGTGGCCGCGGCCGTGCTGGCCGAGCGCGAACGCGTGCGCCAGTTCGTGCGCGAGGCCGATGCCGCCAAGCGCTACCGCTGCGTGCTGCACCTGGGCATCGGCGGCAGCGACTGGGGGCCGCGCCTGGTCAACCGGGCGCTGCGCTACGGCGGCATCCATCGCGAAGTCCACTTCGCCTCGAACGTCGATTCGCACTCGGTGGCCGATGCCATGGTGCGCCTCGATCCGCACGAGACGCTGGTGATCGTGGCGTCCAAATCGTTCACCACCACCGAACCGCTGGCCAATGCCGAGGTCGCTATGAACTGGCTGCGCGATGCCGGCGTGGCGGACCCGATCAAGCAGGTGGTGGCGGTCACCGCCAACGTCGAGGCCGCGCTCAACCTGGGCATCTCGCCGGACCACATCTTCCAGATCTGGGACTGGGTCGGCGGCCGGTATTCGCTCTGGTCGGCCATCGGCCTGCCGGTCGCGCTGGCGCTGGGCAACGACACCTTCGACCAGCTGCTGGCCGGCGCCGCCGCCATGGACGAGCACTTCCACCATGCGCCGCTGGCCGAGAACGCGCCGCTGCAACTGGCCCTGGCCGGCGTCGTCAACCGTAGCGTGCTGGGGTTCGACTCGCTGGTCATCACGCCGTACGATTCGCGCCTCTTCCACGTGGCGCCCTGGGCGCAGCAGCTCGAAATGGAATCGCTGGGCAAGGTGGCCACGGCGGACGGCAGCCCGACCGGCGTGCCGACCGGCCCGGCCGTCTGGGGCATGCCGGGCACCGACTGCCAGCACACCTTCTTCCAGTGGCTGCACCAGGATGCCGCGGGCGCGCCCGTCGACTTCATCCTGTGCGAGCAGCCCGACCACGCCTATGCGCGCCACCATGAGCTGCTGATCGCCAATTGCCTGGCCCAGCGCGCCGCCCTGCTGCGCGGCAAATCGTTCGAGGAAGCGCTGGCCGAGACCTCGCAGGTCGAGGCCGATCCGGCGCGCGCGCGCCTGCTGGCCCAGCACAAGGTGCATCCGGGCGGCCGGCCGTCCTCGCTGATCGTGCTGCCGCACCTGGAGGCCTACACCCTGGGCGCGTTGCTGGCGCTGTACGAGCACAAGGTGTTCGCACAGGGCGTGATCTGGGGCATCAACCCGTTCGACCAGTGGGGCGTGGAATTCGGCAAGGCGCTGGCCAAGAACATCATCCGCGAACTGGATGCGCCATCTCAGCAGGTCGCGCCGCAGGACCCTTCGACCCGCTTCTGGATCGACGCCATCGCGCGACGCCACCAGGACTAGGCCCCGGCCAAAGCGGCCGGCCGGCCCGCCCCGGGGCCGCTATGGACAGGACGCCATGGCGGGCGAATAATGGCCCGTCGTCCTTCCCGGAGCGCCCCATGCCTACGCTAGCCCGCAGCCCCGCACGGTTCCTGGCCGCCCTCGCCTTGTGCGCGGCCGCCTCCGCCCAGGCCCAGACACAGCCCCAGGCCCCGGCCGGCATGGTCGCCGCCGCCAATCCGCTGGCCGCGGCGGCCGGACTCGATGCCCTCAAGCGCGGCGGCAGCGTGGTCGACGCCGCCATCGCCGTGCAGATGGTGCTGACCGTGGTGGAACCGCAATCGTCCGGCCTGGGCGGCGGCTCGTTGATGCTGGTGTGGGACCAGGGCAGCGCCACGCTGTCGGCCCTGGACGGCCTGGCCGCGGCGCCGGCGCGCACCACCGCCAGCCTGCGCACCGACGTCAACGGCGACACCCTGCCGCTCAAGGATGTGGCGCGCTACGGCCGTCCGGTCGGCGTGCCCGGCACCGTGCGCGTCATGGCGCTGGCGCACCAGCGCTACGGCAAGCTGCCATGGGCCAGCCTGTTCCAGGCCGGCATCCGCAGCGCCGAAGACGGCTTCCCGATGTCGCCCTATCTGCAGGACAGCCTGCAGCGGCTGCCGCAGCTGGCCGAGAATCCGGCGATCCGCAAGGTCTTCTACGACACGCAGGGCCAGGTGCTGCCGGTCGGCGCCACCGTCCGCAATCCGCTGCTGGCCGACGCCCTGCGCAAGGTCGCGGCCGATCCCGACGCCATCAACCACGGCGCGCTGACCGCCGACGTCCTCGCCGCGGTGGGCGCGGGCAAGTACCCCAGCCTGATCCAGGCGCAGGACCTGGCCGCCTATCGCCCGGCCGAACGCACGCCGATCTGCGGCCCCTTCCTGTCGTGGAAGGTCTGCACCTTCCCGCCCCCCCAGCTTCGGCGGCGTGTCCGTGCTGCAGCAGCTGGGCATGCTGGCCGCGCGCCGCATCGATACGCTGGCGCCCGGCTCGGCCGCGGCCGACCACCTGCTGATCGACACCACCCGCATCGCCCGCGCCGACCGGCTGGCCTATATCGGCGATCCGGACCAGGTCAAGGCGCCGGTGCGCCAGTTGATCGCGCCCGACTACACGCGCGAACGCGCCGCGCTGCTGTCCGCCAGGGCCGTGACGCATCCGCGTCCCGGCGTGTTCGCGGGCGTGCCGGCGCCGGCCGGCGCCGAGGCGCCCGGCACCACCGAGACCAGCCAGGTCGCCATCGTCGACGCGCAGGGCAACGCCCTGTCGATGACCACCACCATCAACCTGAACTTCGGCTCGTGGCTGATGCCGCACGGCTTCTTCCTGAACAACGCGCTGACCAATTTCTCGTCGGCGCATGGCAAGGGCGCGCCCAATGCCATGGCGCCCAACAAGCGGCCGGTCACCTCGATGGCGCCCACCATGGTGTTCGACCGCGACGGCAAGCTGGCGCTGGTCACCGGCTCGGCGGGCGGCGGCTACATCGTCGACTACATCGCCCAGGCCGTGGTCGGCACGCTGGCATGGGGCCTGCGCCCGGCCGATGCGCTGGCGCTGCCGCACGTGGCGGGCAACACCGGCCGCAGCCAGGTCGAGAAGGGCCGCGTCCCGGCGGACGCCAGCGCGTCGCTGGCCGCGCGGGGCCACAAGATCGAACAGGTGGAAATGAAAAGCGGCGCCGCCGCGATCCGCGTGACGCCGCAAGGGCTGGATGGCGCCGCCGATCCCCGCCGCGACGGCGCCGCGCTGGGCCACTGAGGCCGACTCAGGCGCTCAGCGTGTCGTACAGCTCGACGTGGATGCGGGCCACCCGCTCGATGTTGAATTCGCGCTCGGCCAAAGCGCGGCCGGCCGTTCCCATCGCCTGGCGCAGCGTCGCGTCGCCCGCCAGCCGGGCGATGGCGTCGGCCAGGGCCTGCGGGTCGCGCACCGGCACCAGCAGGCCGGTCTTGTCCGGATCGATGGCATCGCGGCAGCCCGGCACATCGGTCGTCACCACCGCGCGGCCGCAGGCGGCGGCCTCGATCAGCGACTTGGGCAGGCCCTCTCGATAGGACGGCAGCACGGCGATGTGCGAGGCCGCGTACAGTTGCGGCACGTCCGAGCGCTCGCCCAGCGCCTCCACGCAGCCTTCGCGTTGCCAGGCCTCGACCTCGGCCGGCGTGGCCGACGTCGGATTGCCGGCATCCACGCCGCCCACCAGCCGCATCGTCACGGGCACGCCGCGCGCGCGCAGCAGGCGCGCCGCCTCGACGAATTCCCACACGCCCTTGTCGCGCAGCAGGCGCGCCACCATGGTGGCCACCACCGGCGGCGCGGCCGGCTCGGGCAACGCCTGGCACAGGTCCAGATCGACGCCGGCGCCGCGGATCAGCACCACCTGCTCATCACGCACGGCGCCCAGCGATTTGAGCAGATCGCGATCGCTGGCGTTCTGGAAGATCACCCGGCTGTTGGGATGACCCAGCGCCAGGCGATACAGGCGCGCCACCACCGAGCGCACCAGGCGCATCTTCAGGGAATTGGACAGGAACACGAAGCCCAGCCCGGAAATCGCCGCCACCATGCCCGGCACGCGCGCCAGGCGCGCGGCGATGCCGCCGTACAGCACGGGCTTGATGGTCACCAGGTGCACCACCCGCGGCCGCAGCCGCCGGAACAGGCGCAGCAGCGCCAGCAGCGTGCCCAGTTCCTGCAGCGGATGCTTGCCGCTGCGCGTCATCGGAATGACGTGATGGGTCATGCCCAGCGCGACGATGTCGGCGACGGCGGGGCCGTCCATCGTGGCCACGTGCACGTCGTAGCCGGCGCGCTGCGCGGCCTGCGCCACCGGCAGCCGGTGCGACATGAAGAAGGCCGGGTTGTTGACCACGAACAGCAGACGACGGGCGGCGCTCATGCCGATGCTCCGGACAGACGGCGCCACACCGCGGCGTAGCTCTGCACCATGCGCGCCAGGTCGAAATTCTCCAGCACCCGCGCCCGTCCGGCCTCGCCGGCGCGACTTCGGCCGCGCAATGCCACCTCGCGCAGCGCGCTCTCGATGCCGCGCGCCAGCGCCTCGGGCTGCTCGGGCGGCACCACCACGCCGGTGTCGCCGATGATGTAGGCGGCATCGCCCACGTCCGTCGCCACGCAATAGGCGCCGCAGGCCATGGCCTCGGCCACCACGTTGGGGAAGCCTTCGGCGCAACTGGACAGCACGTGCAGGTCCAGCCCGTTCATCACCGCGGGCACGTCGTCGCTGGGGCCGGCCAGCACCAGCCGTTCGCGCAGGTCGAGCTTGTCGACCAGCGCCATCAATTCAGGGCTGTCCGCGGTCATGCCGCGTCCCACCAGCACGCAGCGCAGGCCGCCGTCGCGGCCGTCGCGCACCAGCGCCGCCACCGCGCGCAACAGGTTGGCATGATCCTTCAACGGATCCCAGCGCGCCACGCAGCCGATCACCGGCACGTCGCCGGCCAGGCCCCATTGGCCACGCACCCGTTCCCGCGCGGCCGTGTCGGGCGCATAGCGCGACAGGTCGTAGCCGTTGGCGATCACCACCATGCGATCGCGGCGGTAGCCCTTGGCGGCATGCCGTTCGGCCGCGTCCTGCGCGGCGCAGACGATGGCGCCGGGCAGCACGCCCGACAGCAGCGCGCAGGCGCGCAGCACCATGCGGGCCGACCGGCTGCTGCGCTCAAGGTGCGCACCGGAATTGCGGATGCCCCAGGCGATGGCGCGCACACCGGCCAGGCGCGCCGCCAGGCCGCCGATCAGATCGGCGTGATACATCCAGGTCTGCACGGCGTCGGGCCGCGCCGCGGCGATCAGGCGGCGCAGGGCCATGAAGCCGCCCAGCGTGATGCGGCCGCGCGGCATGTCCAGCGTATGCACCGTCACGCCGGCGGCGCGCAGCCGCTCGCCGTAGACGCCTTCGTCGGTCAGCGATACGACAATATGCTCGACGGCCTGCCCCGGATAGGTGGACAGGCGCCACAGCACGGATTCCGCGCCGCCCTGCCCCAGGCCGGCGATCACATGCACCACGCGCAAGGTCGCCGCGCTCATCGGCCTTCCCTCACGGCTTCGAACAATTCGTCCCATTCCATCAGCACGCTGGCCAGGGCATAGCGCTGGCGCACCGCCGCGGCGCCGCGTTGGCCGAGTTGCCGACGCAACGCCACATCGCCGAGCAAGCGGCGCAGCGACTCGCGCAGCGCATCGCGATCGCCCGCGGGCGCCAGCAGCGCGTCCTGGCCGTCGCGCGTCATTTCACGCGGCCCGCTGGGGCAATCGAACGCGGCGCAGGGCAGGCCCAGCGCCATCGCTTCCAGCAGCACGTTGGGAAAGCCCTCGACCAGCGAACTGAGCACGAAGGCCTGGCCTTGCGCCAATTCATCCCACGGCGCTTCGGTGCGGCCCGGCAGGCTGATGCGCGCCTGCAGGCCCAGGCGCGCGACCTGTTCCTCCAGCGCGCCACGTTCGGGGCCTTCGCCCCAGATGCGCAGGTTCCAGTCGGGAAAGTCCGGCGCCAGCTGCGCGAAGACGTCGATCAGCAGATCGAATTGCTTGTCGGTCACCAGGCGCCCCATCGCCAGCAGCGTGCGCGGCGCGCCGTCGTCATGCTGCGGCACCAGCGGCGCGTCCAGCAGCGGCGCCGGCAGGGGATTGGGAATCACGGCCAGGCGCTTGATGCCCGGCACCTGGCGCGAGAACGGGCCGGCCGTGTCGGCCGCCTGCACCGTCACCATGTCGGCGCGCGGATACAGCAGGCGGCGCAGCCGGCGCCAGACCGTGCCGGTGGTGGTCTCGGCGACCGGGTTGGTGCGCTCGCAGACGATCAGCGGCACGCGCAGGCCGCGGGTGGCCAGGATGGCGGCCACGTTGACGTTGGTCAGGAACGACACCACCACGTCCGGCGCCGTGTCGCGGATGTGGCGGCGCAGCGTCAGCAGGCGCTTGAACGCGGCCATCGGCCCCGACACGCGGGTGCCCGCCAGGTCCGCCAGCCAGTCCAGCTTGACCTTGTCCGACAGCGGGTAGAAGCAGGTGCCCTTGGACGAATAGGTCGGCGTCAGGGTGACGTCGTCACCGCGTTCAGCCCACGCGTTGACCAGCGTGGCGGCCACGCGCTCGGCGCCGCCGGCGTGCATGGAACTGACCAGCATCAGTATTTTCATTCGTCAGCGACTCCCAACCGATCCTCCCTGTTCGCCACCGGCGCGGTAGCGGTCCAGCCAGGCCTGCATCATCAGCACGCCCCACAGATGGCTATCCCAATTGCGATGCCCGGACACATGCTCGCGCCACTTGCGCAGGATGGGTTCGGGCTCGAACCAGCCTTCCTGGCGCAGGCGCGCCGGATCCAGCAGCGCCTCGGCCCAGTCGCGCAGCGGTCCGCGCAGCCAGGCCGCCAGCGGCACGGCAAAGCCGCGCTTGGGCCGGTCGACCAGCGCCTGCGGCACGTGGCGGTACAGCACCTGGCGCAACAGCCATTTGCCGATGGCGCCGCGCACCTTGTACTGGTGCGGCAGGCTCCAGGCGAATTCGTAGACGCGATGGTCGATCAGCGGCACCCGGGTCTCCAGGCTCACCGCCATGGCGGCGCGGTCCACCTTCACCAGAATGTCGTCCGGCAGGTAGGTCACCGTGTCGAGCTTCATCATGGACTCGAAGGTCGAGCCGCGCATCGCCCGCGCGAACTCGGACACCGGCTCCACGCCGCCCTTGACCACGCGCGCCGGGTCCGACCAGTACGACACGAACAGGCGGTAGAAATCGCCGCGCGAGTCGGCGCGCAGCAATTCGCCCAGCTTGCCGACCTTGCCGCGCCAGGCGCCGCGCCCCGGCAGTTGGGTCGAGGCGCTGAGCAGCGCGCCGGCCGGCGTGCGCAGCAGCGACGGAATGCGCTCGCACTTCTGCCACCAGTTGTTGACGCGGAAATAGCGCGAGTAACCGCCGAACAGTTCGTCGCCGCCGTCGCCGGACAGGGCCACGGTGACGTGCTGGCGCGCCATGCGCGTCACCAGCGAGGTCGGGATCTGCGACGAATCGGCGAATGGTTCGTCGTACATGTCGGCCAGCCCCGGCACCACCGCCAGCGCGTCGTCGGCGGTCACGTACAGCTCGGTATGGTCGGTGCCCAGGTGCATGGCCACCGCCTTGGCGTGCTGCGCCTCGTCGTAGCCCTTTTCATGGAAGCCGATGGCGAAGGTGCGCACCGGCTGCGAGCTCTGCGCCTGCATCAGCGAAACGATGGTCGACGAGTCGATGCCGCCCGACAGGAACGCGCCCAGGCTGACATCGGACAGCATCTGGCCGCCCACGGCCTTGGACAGCACGCCTTCGAGCGCGTCGGTGGCCTGCGCGTCGGAATCGAACGACAGCAGCGATTGCGCCGCGGTATCCGCGGCGTCGCGCGCCGACCAGTACACGCGCGGTTCGGGCATGCGGCGGCTGCGGGTGTCGTCGGCGGTGAATTCGATCCAGGTGCCCGGGGGCAGCTTGGCGATGCCTTCGTAGATGGATTGCGGCGCCGGAATGTAGTTGTGCCGCATGAACGACGCCAACGCATTGCGGTTCAGGTTGCGGCCGAACCCGGGGATCGGCATCAGGCCCTTGAGTTCCGAGGCGAACACCAGCTCTGCGCCCGAGTAACCGTAGTACAGCGGCTTTTCGCCCATGCGGTCGCGCGCCAGCACCAGCTTGCGCGAGGCGCGGTCCCACAGCGCGATGGCGAACATGCCGACCGAGGCCTGCAGCGTCGCCTCGATGCCCAGCGCGGTGAAGCCCGCCAGCAGCGTCTCGGTATCGGAATGGCCGCGCCAGGACGGCGCCAGGCCCGATGCCTCGAGCTGCTGGCGCATGTCCATGTGGTTGTAGATCTCGCCGTTGAACACCATCACGTAGCGGCCGCAGGCGGACACCATCGGCTGATGCCCGGCTTCGGTCAGGTCCTGGATCGCCAGGCGCACGTGCGCCAGCGCCAGCTCGGCGCCGGTGTCTTCCCAGAAGCCGTTGCTGTCCGGCCCGCGGTGGCGGATGCGCCGGCAGCTTTCCGCCAGCACTTGCGCCTTGTCACCCAGGGGGCCCCAAATTCCGACAATTCCACACATGATTTTCAGGTTCTCGTGGTCACCGCAGCAACGGTGTGGCGCGGCCTAGCGGCCTGACGCGCGCACACCGTCAAAAAGTTCTTCCCATTGGCCCAGCACCCGCTCGGCGGAGAAACGCTCGCGCACCGCCGTGGCCGCGTCGGCCATGCGGCGGCGAAGGGCCTCGTCGCCCATCACCGCGGCCAGTTCGCGGCACAACGCGTCGACATCGCCGTTGGGCCGCACCAGCACGCCGTCGATCCCTTCGCGCACGATCTCGCGCGGCCCGGTATCGCAATCGAACGCGACCGCGGCCAGGCCGCTGGCCATCGATTCCAGCAGGGTGTTGGACAGCCCCTCGAAGCGCGACGTCAGCACATACAGGTCGGCGCTCTGATACCAGTCGCCCACGTTGCCCGCCCGTCCCGGCAGGCTGACGCGACCCCGCAGGCCGGCCTCGCGCACCTGCGCTTCCAGCGCGCGGCGCTCATCGCCCTCGCCCAGGATAACCAGATCCCAGTCCGGATGCGACGGCGCCAGCCGCGCGTAGGCCTGCAACAGCAGGTCGAAACCCTTGTCCCCATGCAGCCGTCCCACCGCCAGCAGGCGCTTGCGGCCGTTGCCCGCGGGCGGCGCCAGCACCGGCTCGCCCTTGGGCAGCGGCCAATGCGCCGGATTGGGGATCACCGCCAGGCGCGAACCCGGCACATGCTGCTCGATCCATTGCGCGGTGCCGCGGGTCAGGGCCACCACGCGCGCGGCGCGCGGATAGGTCAGACGGCGCAGGCGCTGCCAGAGACCCGACAGGGTCTGCGATGGAGGATGGGTGTGTTCGGTGGCAATGACGCGGCACGGCAGCCCGGTGGACGCCAGCACCGACAGGACCGACGCGGTGGTCATCATGCCCAGCACGATATCGGGGCGGAAGGCCTTGATCACGCGCCGCAGCGCGCACACGCGCTGCACATTGCTCCAGATGCCACGCAGACCGCCGCCCTCGCCCGCCGTGTGCAGCACCTCGCGCCGCACCCGCGGATGCAGGGTGTAGACGTCGCCGTCGGCGCTCGCCTGCGTCACCACCATGACCTCGCGGCCCATGCCGGCCCAATGCGCGCTCAGGTCGGCGGCGACCCGCTCGGCGCCGCCGCCGTGCAGCGAATGGATGAACAGCAGCACGCGCAACGGGCGGCCGGACTCGGGAACGGCGGGCATTCAGGCGGCCTCTTTGGGTTCGGCGCGGCGCAGGGCCACCACCAGGTAGCAGACATAGGACAGCACGTACATCAGGCTGGTGGCCAGCATGATGCCGGCCGCCCCCATCTTCGGCGCCAGCACCGTGTTGAGCGCGGCTTTCAACGCGAAATTGCCGACCGCGATGGCGGCCATGATGCGGTAGCGGTTCTGGCTGGCCAGCAACTGCACCAGGATCAGCACGCCGAAATAGAACGGCAGCTGCAACAGGCCCCAGCGCAGCACATGCGCCACGGCCTCGGTATTCTCGGCGGTGAAGGCGCCGCGCTGGAACAGCACCGACACGCCCCACGGCGCCAGCACCCAGCCCAGCGCCACGGCGACGGCGCCGGCCGCCACCATCAGCACCGACCATTTCAACGCCATGCCGCGCGCGCGCGCGCTGTCGCCGCGCGCCTGCACATCGGCCAGCACCGGCAGCGCCGCGCGGCCGACCGACACCGCGCCGATGCCCAGCAGCAGCGACAGCAGCCGGCTGGCGTAGCCCAGCGTGGCATTGGCATTGGCGCCCAGGTTGGCGGCGGCGTATTGGTCCAGCGGGCCGACGAAGCTCATGGCCACCTGGCCGATCAGCATCACGCCCGCGGCGCTCATCAGCTCGGGCCAGTGCGGCGATCGCAGGGTCAGTTTTGGCGCGCCCCAGAAACCGCCATCGGCGCGCGCGGCCAGCCAGGCCAGCCACACGGTCTGGATCGCGTAGCCCACCAGCGTGCCCCACAGCAGCGGACCGACGCTCTCGGCGCTGGCCGCCAGCATGACCCACGCCAGCGTCGCCACCGCCGGCACGCTGTCCAGCAGCGTATTGACGTGGCGCTCGTGCGAGCGCAGCCGCGCGGCGCTGATGCCGGCAACCAGCAACAGGGCCGCGACCGGCGCGAAGGCCAGCAGCAGTTCGCCCGTCATCTCGCCGACCCGGGCGGACAGCCCCTGACCCAATGCGCCCAGCACCTTGGGCCAGGCGAACCAGGTCAGCGCGGCCAGCGCGATGCCCGCGGCCGCCACCCAGCCCTGCAGTTCACGGATGAATTGTTCGCGTTCGGCGTCCTCGGCGCGGCGCAGCCGCACCAGCACCGGAATCAGCACCACCGACAGCACGCCCACGATCGTGACCGGCAGCCAGGTGGCCATGGTCATCGTGAACTGGTAGGCGTCGACGGCGTCGCTGACGCCGTAGCGGTACGCCACCGCCATCTCCTTGATGGCGCCGGCGGCCTTGCCCAGCAGCAGAAACACCGCCACCCGGAACGCACCTTTGAAAATGCGTTGGTGGTCCGGGTGGATGCTGCCGAGTTTGCGGATGAGTGCTTTCAAATCAACGCAGGAATTGCGTGTACCAGGGCATCGCCACTTCCAGGCCCTGCAGCACGGTATGCGTGGGCTGGTAGCCCAGCAGGCGGCCGGCCTTGCTGACGTCCGCCTGCGAATGGCGCACATCGCCCGCGCGGAAATCGGCGTAGACCGGCTGCTTGCCGTACTTCACGCCCTGGTTGCCCAGCGCCTGCACCAGGAAACCGAACAGCTGGTTCAAGGTGCTGCGGCCGCTGACGGCCACGTTGTAGACCTGGTTGCGGCCTTCGGCCGGCGCCGTCGCGGCCAGGATATTGGCCTGCACCGCGTTGTCGACGAAGCAGAAGTCGCGGCTGGTCTCGCCGTCGCCGTTGATGGTGACGTCTTCGCCCTGGATCATCGCGGCGGTCCACTTGGGGATGACCGCGGCGTAGGCGCCGTTGGGATCCTGACGCTTGCCGAACACGTTGAAGTAACGCAGGCCTACGGTCTCGAAGCCGTAGGAACGCGCGAACACGTCGGCGTACAGCTCGTTGACGAACTTGGTGACGGCGTAGGGAGACAGCGGCTTGCCGATGTTTTCCTCGACCTTGGGCAGGGCCGGATGGTCGCCGTAGGTCGAGCTGGAGGCCGCGTACACGAACGACTTCACGCCGGCGTCACGCGCCGCCACCAGCATGTTCAGGAAACCGCCGATGTTCACCTCGTTGGTGGTGATCGGGTCTTTCAGCGAACGCGGCACCGAACCCAGCGCCGCCTGGTGCAGCACGAAGTCCACGCCCTGAACCGCGCGGCGGCAAGCCTCGAGGTCGCGGATATCACCCTCGATGAAGGTCAGCCGCGCCCATTGCTCGGGCGTGACGGAGGCCTGCACCTCGTCCAGGTTACGCTGGTGGCCGGTGGCGAAGTTGTCCAGGCCGGTGACGGTCTGGTTCAGCTTCAGCAGGGTCTCCAGCAGATTGGAGCCGATGAAGCCGGCGCAGCCGGTCACCAGCCACTTGCGCGGCGTGGCGGCGAGTTCCTGAGTGACGGATTCAAAGCGTGTGGTCATGCGACGTCCTCCCTACAGGCGCAGATCGGATTCGGCGGGCGACAACACGTACTTCAGGTCATAAAGAATGTGTTCCGGCTTGCCCAGCTTGCGGATGCCTTCGGCGCCCAGATCCTTGAACTGGTGGTGCGCCACCGCCAGGATCACGGCGTCGTACTTGCCCTCGTCGGGCTTGGCGACCGGCGTGATGCCATATTCGTGCACGGCTTCCTCGGCCTCGACCCACGGGTCGTACACGTCGACGTCGACGTTGTAATCGCCCAGTTCCTTGACGATGTCGACGATGCGGGTGTTGCGCAGGTCGGGGCAGTTTTCCTTGAAGGTCAGGCCCATCACCAGCACGCGCGCGCCCTGCACGTGGATGCGGCGCTTGGTCATGGCCTTGACCAACTGCGACACCACGTAGCCGCCCATCGAATCGTTCAGGCGGCGGCCCGCCAGGATGATCTCGGGGTGGTAGCCGATCGACTGCGCCTTGTGCGTCAGGTAGTACGGGTCCACGCCGATGCAGTGGCCGCCCACCAGGCCCGGACGGAACGGCAGGAAGTTCCACTTGGTGCCGGCGGCCTGCAGCACGGCTTCGGTGTCGATGCCCATCTTGTTGAAGATCAGCGCCAGCTCGTTGATCAGCGCGATGTTGACGTCGCGCTGGGTGTTCTCGATCACCTTGGCGGCCTCGGCCACGCGGATGCTGGAAGCCTTGTGGGTGCCGGCGGTGATGATCTGCTTGTACAGCTGGTCCACCAGCTCGGCCACTTCGGGCGTCGAGCCCGAGGTGACCTTCTTGATGGTGCTGACGCGGTGTTCCTTGTCGCCCGGGTTGATGCGCTCGGGGCTGTAGCCGGCGTAGAAGTCGACATTGAACTTCAGGCCCGACACGCGTTCCAGCACCGGCACGCAGTCTTCCTCGGTGGCGCCGGGATAGACGGTCGATTCGTAGATGACGATGTCGCCGCGCTTGAGCACCGAGCCGATGGTCTCGCTGGCCTTGACCAGCGGGGTCAGGTCGGGCTGCTTGTACTCGTCGATCGGCGTGGGCACGGTGACGATGAACACATTGGCCTGGCCGAGTTCGGCGCGGTCGGCGGTGTAGGACAGTTGCTTGGCTTCAGCCAGTTCGATGTCGCTGACTTCCAGCGTGTGGTCGTGACCGGCCTTCAGGGCGTCGATCCGGCGCGTGTTGATATCGAAGCCGATGACCGAGCGCTTCTTGCCGAATTCCACTGCCAGCGGCAGGCCGACATAGCCCAGGCCGACGACCGCGAGTTTCACATCCTGAATACGCAACATAACTCTCCCTCACCGTAAAACGATTACGGCATTTTAAATATGGTCGGGGTGATGGATAACCGGGCCCCCGGCGGCAATCACCGGGGCGCCCAACACTTAATCGGCTCGCAGGACGGAGGGCAACAGCAGCCACCCCGGACGGCGCCACGACACCAGTCGCGCATACAGCCAGATATAGACGCTGGCGAACACCACCAGGCTGGCGCTGAGCGCCCAGGCGTTGTCCCACCAGATGGTGGCGGGCACCAGGCCGATCAGGGCCAGCACCCACATGTAGGGCGATGCCAGGGCATTGCACAGCGCCGGCACCGCATGGCGGCGGCCGCGGCTGAAGGTCACGCGCACCAGGCGGCGGAACACCAGCTGATGCAGGTGCAAGGCATCCGGCTGGTCCACCGGCACGCCGCGCTTGAAGCGGCGGCGCCAGATGGAAAAGCCGGTTTCGAATACGGGGTAGAACAGCACCGCCAGCGCGTAGAACGGCGACACCGACGGGTTGCGCACCACCAGCAGCACGGCCAGCTCGGCCAGCATGAAACCCAGGAAGTACGCGCCGCCATCGCCCAGGAAGACGCGGCCGAACGGGAAATTCCAGACCAGGAAGCCGAGCGTGGCCGAAGCCAGCGCCGCCGCCACCAGGAAGATCGGCACATCGCCGACCTGCAGCGCGACCAGGCTGATGGACACCGCCATCAGCGTCGCGACCATGCCGGCCAGGCCGTTCATGCCGTCGACGATGTTCAGGGCATGGGTACAGCCACCCACCGCGAACATCGTGAAAATCAGGGAAACGGGCCAATAGGACAGAACATAATCCACCGGGGCCATGCCGACGCGGCTGACGCCGCCCAGCAGCCACCAGGCGATCGCGGCCGACGCGAACGCCGCCAGCAGGCGCTTGCTGGCGCCGATGTCCTTGGTGATGTCTTCGAGCAACCCGGCCACGAACACGGGCAGCGCCGACACGAACAGCGCGGGCCACAGCCAGGTCAGGGTCATGTTTTCGGGCCCGAGCACCAGCAGGCCCATGAGCGTGCCCGCCAGCACGGCCAGTCCGCCCACGCGAGGCGTGGCGCGCGAATGGTTCGCTTGCGGTTTGTTGAGATCGCTGTCGCCGGTGAAGGCGCCATGCCAGCGCTCCGACGCCACGATGAGTCCCCCCACCATGAACGCGACCACGCATATGTACAGCCAGGTCACAAGGTCACCTCTGGTTGGTCTATTGAGACAGGCCGGCCATTATCGGCGGCAGGTGTAACGCCCATATATGGGAGGGATAAGGAAGTGCAAATCACCGGGACAGAACGTAACGTCCGCAACCCCGGCCAGGACACGTGCGGGGACCCCCGTTTGGCGGGAGATGCTGCAACGCGGCCGACGGCGCGCGGAAATGCGGATTTCATGCATTAATTGTAGAGCTTTCCGCCTCTGTCGATGCGAAATATCCAAGGGAAAACGCGGAGCGCGCCAAGGTAGGACCACGGCCCTTTCGCCCCTGTCTCGCCCGGCGCGAAAGACCGGACATCCGGCATAAATAGGGACGCATTGATTTGACTTAAAAAAAAGCCCGAGATCGTGAGATCTCGGGCTAAATCCACCAAAGGAGGAGGGTGGAGGAGACAACCTTGGCATGCTGGGAGCCGCTTTCGCTCACTGCGCTGTCGGGGTTCTGTGTTGCTTGTCCTGCTTGGACTTTGCTTTTGAACCGCGCCGACTGCGTTTCAACATCCGATGAGATGCATAGTATCGGGTTTTTTTGTGCGATGCAAGATTTTTTTTAAGCCCAACGCACCGCACCATTCCGCGTTGCATTTTTGCCGCAATTCGCCTGACCGTCGCCCGGAAAGCCGCATGCAGCAATGACCTTCGAAAACGGAGGGTTATTGCCGAAGGGGTAAACCCCTTGCGGACTTACCCTAGCTGATTCCGGGTATTCCCGCCCTATTCCTTGCACCGGAAAGGTGCATGCGGCACCAATATGCTGCAATTTTTGCGCATTGCAACATTTTCATGCCCCACGGGCAGGCATGCCCGCAGGCCGGCCGCCTCAGATGCGGTAGGCGGTCGTCGTCATGACCTTGGACATCGCCCGCATGGCGGCCTTGACCGGACCGGGCAGCGGCACGCCGCCCGCGGCTTCGGCGCTGGCGCGGTGCTGGGCCTCGTCTTCCTTCATCTTCTGCACGATCTGGCGCGAGCGGGCATCCTGCTCGGGCAGGGTGCGCAGATGCCCTTCCAGGTGCGCCTCGACCTGTTTTTCGGTTTCGGCCATGAAGCCCAGGTTGCGCGGCGCGCCCGCATAACCGGCCAGCAGGCCCAGCGCGAACGAGCCCGCGTACCAGACCGGATTGAGCAGGCTGGGGCGGCTGCCCAGCTCGGTCAGGCGCTGGTTGCACCACACCAGGTGGTCGACTTCCTCGCCGGCGGCCTCGAGCAACAGGGCGCGCGGGCCGGGTTCGCGGCACACCGCGGCCTGCCCGCGGTACAACGCCTGGGCGCAGACTTCGCCCACGTGGTTGACCCGCATCAGCCCGGCCGCGTGGCGCTTTTCCTGCGCCGACAAGGTGTCCGGCGCCTCTTCGGCCGTGGCCGGATTGGGCCGGCCGGCGCTGGCGCTGCCGGACAGCACGCGCAGCGCGCGGTCGGCTTCCGCCAACAGTGCATCCAGCGGATTCGAGCGGCGCAGGAAGGCGGCGGGACCGGATTGGGACAAGGTGGGGGACATGGACGGCTCCTGGATTGGCCGCACACCCCTGATGCGGGGCGGGGCTCTCAAGCGGAATTGTACGCAACGGGTATCATCAGCCATTGACTGCGCTCAAGCACAAGGACCTGACAAATGGAATGCACGATCGACTGGGGCGGCCCCAACGGCATGCTCTTCACCGCCAGCACCGGCAGCGGCCACGTGGCCGTGATGGACGGCGCGGTGGACGGCGGCGGCCACAACCTGGCGCCCCGCCCCATGGAAATGCTGCTGGCCGGCACCGGCGGCTGCACCGCCTATGACGTCGTGCTGATCCTCAAGCGCGGCCGCCACGCCGTGACCGGCTGCAGCGTCAAGCTGCAGGCCGACCGCGCCGATGTCGACCCCAAGGTGTTCACGCGTATCCACTTCGCCTTCACGGTCACCGGCCGCAACCTGCCGCGCGCCGCGGTCGAGCGCGCGGTGCAGCTGTCGCATGAGAAATACTGCTCGGCGTCCGCCATGCTCGAAAAGACCGCCGAACTGACCTTCTCGGTGGATATCGTCGACACCCAGGAAGCCCCCGCGGCGGCCTGACGCGGCCCGCCGCGCACGCCACCTCAGCCTTTTCAGATTCTGTACCCATGAAACAATACCTGGACCTCGTTCAATCCATCCTGGACACCGGCGCGTGGCAGGAAAATCGGACGGGAATACGCACGCTGAGCATGCCGGGCGCCTCGCTGCGCTTCGACCTGCAGCAGGGCTTTCCGGCCGTGACCACCAAGAAGCTGGCCTTCAAGTCGGCCATCGGCGAGATGGTCGGCTTCCTGCGCGGCGTGCGCAGCGCGGCGCAATTCCGCGAACTGGGTTGCAAGGTCTGGGACCAGAACGCCAACGAGAACGCCCAGTGGCTGGCCAACCCCTACCGCGAGGGCCCGGACGACCTGGGCCCGGTCTACGGCGTGCAGTGGCGCCAGTGGCCGGCGTACAAGGTGCTGGACGCCGACCGCGCCGGCCAGGTCGATGACGCCCTGGCGCGCGGCTACACCAAGGTGGCCGATCTGCAGGACGGCGGCGTGTCCAAGGTGCTGCTCTATAAAGCGGTCGACCAGTTGCGCCAGTGCCTGGATACCATCCACGAGCGTCCGGGCGACCGCCGCATCCTGTTCCACGGCTGGAACTGGGCGCAGATCGAGGAAATGGCGCTGCCGCCCTGCCACCTGCTCTATCAGTTCCTGCCGAATGCGACCACCCGCGAGATCTCGCTGTGCCTGTACATCCGGTCCAACGATGTCGGGCTGGGCACGCCGTTCAACCTGACCGAGGGCGCGGCGCTGCTGCACCTGGTGGGCCGGCTGACCGGTTACACGCCGCGCTGGTTCACCTACTTCATCGGCGACGCGCATATCTACGAGAATCACCTGCCGATGCTGCGCGAGCAGCTGACCCGCACGCCGCACGCAGCGCCGCGGCTGGTGCTGTCCGACCGCATTCCCGATTTCGCCCAGACCGGCCGCTACGAGCCGGAATGGCTGGAAAAGGTCGAGCCGGGCGATTTCTCGCTGGAGGGCTACACTCACCACGCCCCGCTGACGGCGCCCATGGCGGTCTGAGGCCGGCGAGCGGCATTGCACACCGGCCACGGGCCGGCCGCCCAGGCGCCGGGAGCGCCCCTCTCGCGCAGGTGAAGATTGGTGAGCTTCTGGAGGCGCGTTTTCGGTATAACCCATCCCTTAGCCTCGGACGCGCGGCCATCAAGCCCTGCGCGCCTTGGTTTCTGAACGGCCCATGTCGCGCCGTGCCTGCCACTCGCCGCGTAGCCGGGCAAGCCGCCCGACCTCGCCGACCGCCTGCAGTGCAGCGCCGCACCCCCCATCCAGACTAGTGAGTACGTAAATCGCCAGCGTCGACAGCAGGATCCTCTTGCGGCTCGTTTGCAACTGTTGACTACTAATTGATTTGAATTGAGGCCGGCGCGGCGGCTGTATGCGCTCAGGACAGGACCCCAAAAATGCTCGTTGGAACATATAACCCTTCGCTCGTCCTCGTATCCCTAGGGGTCGCCATCCTGGCGTCATACACGGCGCTGGGTATGGCCAACCGCGTCAGGGCGGCGAACGGACTGCCGGCGGCGCGTTACTGGCTGGCCGGCGGCGCGCTCGCCATGGGCATCGGCATCTGGTCCATGCACTTCGTCGGCATGCTGGCGTTCAACCTGCCCATCCCGATGGGCTACGACCTGCCGCTGACGCTGCTGTCGCTGGCCATCGCCATCGGCTGCTCCGCCTTCGCGCTGTGGATCGTCTGCAAGGACGACCTACCCTGGCGCCGGCTGATCGTGGGCGCCCTGCTGATGGGCGCGGGCATCGCCGCCATGCACTATATCGGCATGGCCGCCATGCGGATGATGCCGGGCATCATCTATGACCCGACCTGGTTCACGCTGTCCATCGCCATCGCGGTGGCGGCCTCGGGCGCCGCCCTCTGGATCACCTACCGCCTGCGCCACGACGGCCCGCGGGTGGCGCTGTCGCGGCCGCTGGCGGCCGTGGTGATGGGGCTGGCGATCGTCGGCATGCACTACACGGGCATGAAGGCCGCCGGCTTCCCCGCCGACAGCATCTGCATGGCGGCGAACACCGGCATCTCGGCCGGCTGGCTGGCGATCGCCGTCACCGCCGTGACCCTGAGCGTGCTGGCCATCGCGTTGGTGGTGGCGGTGCTGGACAACCGCCTGGAAGCCCGCACCTCGGCGTTGGCCTCGTCGCTGGCCGAGGCCAACGAGGAACTGGTGCAGCTGGCGCTGCATGACACCCTGACCAAGCTGCCCAACCGCATCCTGCTGGAAGACCGGCTGGAGCAGGCGATCGAGAGCGCCAGCCGCCGCAAGGGCTATTTCGCGGTGCTGTTCTTCGACCTGGACGGTTTCAAGGCGGTCAACGACGCCTACGGCCACCATACCGGCGACGCCCTGCTGATCGACCTGGCCCAGCGCACCCGCCAGACGCTGCGCACCCACGACACCGTGGCGCGGCTCGGCGGCGACGAATTCATCGTGCTCAGCGAAGTGGTGGAACCGACCGACGCCGCCAACGTGGCGGACCGCCTGATCGAGGCGATCGCCCGCCCCGTCATGGTGTACGGCCACGAAGTGCTGGTGACCTCCAGCGTCGGCATCGCCATCTACCCCAACGACGGCGAGGACACCCACGCCCTGCTGACCAACGCCGACGCCGCGATGTACCACGCCAAGCGCCTGGGCGGCACCGGCTACAGCTTCTTCGAGCCGTCGATGAACGCCGACGCGCACGAGCAGATCGAGTTGCTGCACGACCTGCGCCTGGCGCAGGAGCGCGACCAGTTCGTGCTGCACTACCAGCCCAAGTACGAAGCGCCCGCCGGCCCCATCATGGGCGCCGAGGCGCTGCTGCGCTGGAACCACCCGACCCGCGGCCTGGTAGGCCCCGACCAGTTCATTCCCACGGCGGAAAAGACCGGACTGATCCTGTCGATCGGCGAATGGGTCATCAACGAAGCCTGCCGCCAGATGCGCGAGTGGATCAACGCCGGACAGGGTCACTGGACCATCGCCGTCAACATCTCGGCGCTGCAGTTCGCCCATTCCGGCCTGGTCGAGACCGTGCGCAGCGCGCTGGCGCGCCACGACGTGCCGCCCGCCTGCCTGACGCTGGAAGTGACCGAATCGACCGCGATGCGCGACGCCGAGGCCAGCCTGACGGTGCTCAAGCGCCTGTCGGGACTGGGGGTGACCATCTCGATCGACGATTTCGGCACCGGCTACTCCAGCCTGCTGTACCTGAAGCGCCTGCCCGCGACCGAGCTGAAGATCGACCGCGGCTTCGTCAACCAGCTGGACAACGACAACGAGGACGCCGCCATCATCTCGGCGATCGTCGCGCTGGCGCAGCAGTTGAACCTGCGCATCGTGGCCGAGGGCGTGGAAACCACCGCGCAGCAGAAATTCCTGACCGGCCTGGGCTGCGATTCGCTGCAGGGCTTCCTGCTGGGCAAGCCGATGCCGGCCGACGAATTCCTGGAACACGCCTCCAGCTGAAACGGCGCCGGCCAGATTTGCTACGCTTGGGGTCTTTCCGCCGGCCATGCCGCCCCCCCCTTGCCTGAGCGCCCCGCCCGCATGTCCGCCCGCCTGACCCTGATCGTCGCCTATTCCACCAACCGCGCCATCGGCCGCGACAACGCCCTGCCCTGGAAACTGCCGGGCGACCTGGCGCACTTCAAGCGCAGCACCCTGGGCCATCCCATCGTCATGGGCCGCAAGACCTGGGACTCGCTGGGCCGCCCCCTGCCCGGCCGCGCCAATATCGTCATCAGCCGCAACCCCGCCTTCGAGGCCGCGGGCGCCACCGTGGTGCCGACGCTGGAGGCCGCCATCGCCGCCTGCGGCGACAGCGCCGAAGCCTTCGTCATCGGCGGCGCGCAGATCTACACGCAGGCCCTGGCGCTGGCCAGCCGCATCCTGGCCACCGAAGTCCATGCCGAAGTCGAGGGCGACGCCTTCTTCCCGCTGCTGCCCGGCTTCCAGTGGCGCGAAACCGCGCGCGAGGCGCAGCCCGAGGAAAACGGCTACCGCTACGACTTCGTGACGTACGAACGCGCCTGAACCCAACCCTGGCGATGACGGCGGCCGGGTTGCCGCCGCTCCCGGCCGCGCCGGGACGTCCCGCCGGAACGACTACGCCGCGCCCTCGTTGCGCATGAAGCGCCACAACGCCGGGGCTTCCGAATACGCCACGTTGAAACGCACCCACGGCGTATCGGCCTCGTCGGCCTCGAAGTACGACCCCGGCGCCAGCCAGATGCCATCCTTCAGCGCCAGCCCAGCCAGGCCGTTGGCGCCGCGCGCGCGCCACTGGCCGGCCACCTTGGCCCAAAGGAACAGGCCCGCCTGCGGCCGCGCATAGATCTCGAACCCATGCTGCGCCATCAGCCCCGCCACCGTCGCGTGGGCCTGGGCCAGCCGTTCGCGGGTGCGTTCGATGTGCGCCCGATAGCGGCCTTCGCGGATGACCTGGTGCACGATGCGCTCCATGATCTCCGGCGAGGTCAGGCCCACCGCCATCTTGGTGCGGGCGATGTCGCGCGCCAGGTCGCGGTGCGCCACCACGTAGCCCACCCGCACCGAGGGACTGATGACCTTGGAATAGCCGCCCAGGTAGACCACCCGGCGGCCGCCATCGAGCGCCGCCAGCATGGGCGTGACGCCGGGCGCCAGTTCGCGCGAGATGTCGTCTTCGACCACCCACAGCCCGTGGCGCTCGGCCAGTTGCAGGATACGGAAGGCGTTGGCCATGCTGATGCTGGCGCCCGACGGGTTCTGCAGGGCGGTGTTGACGAACAGCGCGCGCGGCCGGTGCTGCGACGCGGCCTGCTCCAGCGCCTCGCAATCCAGCCCGTCCAGCGTGCGCGCCACCGGCACCACCCGCAGCCCGGCCAGGCGCAGCATCTGCAGCAGGTTGGCGTAGGCCGGCTGCTCGACCAGCACGGTATCGCCCGGACGCAGCAGCGTGCGGATCACCATGTCGAGCCCGTGCGTCACGCCCTGGGTCAGCAGCACCTGCGACACCTCCACTTCCATGCCCTGGGCGCTGAGCGTGGCGGCGATGGTCTCGCGCAGCGGCGCGTAACCATAGGGATGGCCGTAGTTGGCGATGCGCATGGCCGGCACCCGGCCCATGTGGCGCAGCGCCATGTGCAGCCCTTCTTCATTGAGCCATTCGCCCGGCAGCCAGCCGCAGCCCGACTTGATGGGGATGGAGTGGTCCGCGAAGATGTCCGACAGCAGCCAGGCGGCGTTCAGCCGCGGCGGCTCCCAGGACTGCGGCTCGCCCCGGCGCGGCGGCGCGTCGGGCGAGGCCACGCGGTAGCCGGCGCCCGGGCGCGCGGCCAGCCAGCCCAGCGAAACCAGGCGGCTGTAGGCGCTGGCCACGGTAAAGGTGCTGACCTGGTGCTGGCGCGCGAAGTCGCGCACCGAGGGTAGGGACATACCCGGACGCAGCTCCTGCGCCTCGATGGCGCGCAACACGGCCGCCACCACCTGGTCCACCAGGGTCGGCGCCTGGCCGCGGGCACGCACGGGCTTGAAGTCGATCACGGCGCTACGCTAACTGTACAGTTGTCATGCTTGCAACTATACAGTTAGCCCGGTTTGCGCGGATTGTATATTTTCATTCCTCGCCGGACGTACCAGAATCAATCGCATCCCGCCGGCCGCCCGCCCGACACGCGCGCAGGGCTCCGGCGTCTGTCCTACCCCTGGAGCCGCCATGAACGCCCCCGCCGAGTTGCCCGACCTGTCCCATCTCTGGATGCCCTTCACCGCCAACAAGCAGTTCAAGGCGCATCCCCGCATGCTGGCGTCGGCCAAGGGCATGTACTACACCTCGGCCGACGGCCGCCAGGTGCTGGACGGCACCGCCGGCCTGTGGTGCGTGAACGCCGGCCACGGCCGCCAGGAGATCGTCGAGGCGATCTCGCGCCAGGCCGGCATCATGGACTACGCCCCCGGCTTCCAGCTCGGCCATCCGCTGGCCTTCGAGGCCGCCACCGCGGTCGCCAGCTTCATGCCGCAGGGCCTGGACCGCGTGTTCTTCACCAACTCGGGTTCGGAGTCGGTCGACACCGCCCTGAAGATCGCCCTGGCCTACCACCGCGCCCGCGGCGAAGGCCAACGCACCCGCCTGATCGGCCGCGAGCGCGGCTACCACGGCGTGGGCTTCGGCGGCATCTCGGTCGGCGGCATCTCGACCAACCGCAAGACCTTCTCCGGCGCGCTGCTGCCCGCCGTCGACCACCTGCCCCACACCCACAACCTGGAGCAGAACGCCTATTCCAAGGGCCAGCCGGCCTGGGGCGCGCAACTGGCCGATGAACTCGAACGCATCGTCGCGCTGCACGACGCCTCGACCATTGCGGCGGTGATCGTCGAACCGATGGCCGGCTCGACCGGCGTGCTGATCCCGCCCAAGGGCTACCTGGAAAAGCTGCGCGAGATCACCTCCAAGCACGGCATCCTGCTGATCTTCGACGAAGTCATCACCGCCTACGGCCGCCTCGGCGCGGCCACCGCGTCGGAATTCTTCGGCGTGACGCCGGACCTGATCGCGATGGCCAAGGGCGTCAGCAACGCCGCCGTGCCCGCGGGCGCGGTCGCGGTGCGCCGCGAAGTGCATGACGCCATCGTCAACGGCCCGGCCGGCGGCATCGAATTCTTCCATGGCTACACCTATTCGGCCCACCCGCTGGCGGCCGCCGCCATCCTGGCGACGCTGGACATCTACCGCCGCGAAGACCTGTTCGGCCGCGCCCGCAAGCTGTCCGGCGCCTTCGAGCAGGCGGCCCACAGCCTGAAGGGCGCGCCGCACGTGATCGACGTGCGCAACCTGGGCCTGGTGGCCGGCGTCGAGCTGGCGCCGCGCGCCGGCGCGCCGGGCGCGCGCGCCGCCGAAGTGTTCCAGAAGTGCTTCGACAGCGGCCTGATGGTGCGCTACACCGGCGACATCATCGCCGTCTCGCCCCCGCTGATCATCGACGAGGCCCAGATCGGCCAGATCTTCGAGCAGATCGGCAAGGTGCTCAAGGAAGTCGCGTAACTCCCGCGCGGCGCAGGCGCCGCGCATCGCACGCAATGGCGGGCGGCCCCTGGCCGCCCTCCGGCATTTTCAAAGAACCCCGCTCCGAGCTTTCCCATGAAGAAGAACCTCTCCCACTACATCAACGGCCAGCCCTACGATGGCCGCAGCAACCGTTACGCCGACGGTTTCAATCCGGCCACGGGCGAGATCATCACGTCCGTGCCGCTGGCCTCCACCGATGAGGTGGCGCTGGCCGTGGCCTCGGCCAAGGCCGCCTTTCCGGCCTGGTCCGAAACGCCCGCGCTCAAGCGCGCCCGCGTGCTGTTCAACTTCAAGGCGCTGCTGGACAAGCACCAGGACGAACTGGCCGAGCTGATCACGCGCGAGCACGGCAAGGTGTTCTCGGACGCCAAGGGCGAAGTGATGCGCGGCATCGAGATCGTCGAATTCGCCTGCGGCATTCCGCATCTGTTCAAGGGCCAGTATTCCGACCAGATCGGCGGCGGCATCGACAACTGGAGCATGCGCCAGGCCCTGGGCGTGGTGGCCGGCATCACGCCGTTCAACTTCCCGATGATGGTGCCGTGCTGGATGTTCCCGGTGGCCATCGCCTGCGGCAACACCTTCGTGCTCAAGCCGTCCGAGCGCGATCCCTCGGCCTCGCTGCGCCTGGCCGAGCTGCTGACCGAAGCCGGCCTGCCGCCGGGCGTGTTCAACGTGGTGCACGGCGACAAGCAGGCCGTGGACGCGCTGATCGCGCACCCCGACGTCGAGGCCCTGTCCTTCGTCGGCTCGACCCCGATCGCCGAATACATCTACGCCGAAGGCACGCGCCGCGGCAAGCGCGTGCAGGCCCTGGGCGGCGCCAAGAACCACCTGGTGGTGATGCCCGACGCCGACCTCGACCAGGTCACCGACGCGCTGATGGGCGCGGCCTACGGCTCGGCCGGCGAGCGCTGCATGGCGATCTCGGTGGCCGTGGCGGTGGGCGACGTGGCCGACAAGGTGATCGAACGCCTGGTCCCGCGCGTCAAGGCGCTGGTGGTCAAGGACGGCATGCAGGGCGATGCCGAAATGGGCCCGCTGGTCACCGCGCAGCACCGCAACAAGGTCATTGGCTACATCGAGGACGGCGTCGCCGCCGGCGCCGAGATGGTGGTCGACGGCCGCGGCCTGAAGGTGCCGGGCGCGGAAAAGGGCTTCTTCCTGGGCGGCACGCTGTTCGACAAGGTCAAGCCCACGATGAACATCTACCGCGAAGAGATCTTCGGACCGGTGCTGTGCGTGGTGCGCGTGCCCGACTTCGCCGCCGCGGTCGAACTGATCAACGCCCATGAATTCGGCAACGGCGTGGCCTGCTTCACGTCCGACGGCGGCGTGGCGCGCGCCTTCGCCCGCCAGATCAAGGTGGGCATGGTCGGCATCAACGTGCCGATTCCGGTGCCGATGGCCTGGCACTCGTTCGGCGGCTGGAAGCGCTCGCTGTTCGGCGATCACCACGCCTACGGCGAGGAAGGCATCCGCTTCTACTCGCGCTACAAGAGCGTGATGCAGCGCTGGCCGGACAGCATCGCCAAGGGCGCGGAATTCACCATGCCGGTGGCCAAGTAATCATGTAGACGCTCTCACCGCCCCGAGCCGCAAAGCGGCCGGGGTTTTGCCGAAAGACACACAACAAGGGGAATCCTGATGCGCATCGGGATCGGCGGCTTTCAGCATGAAACCAATACCTTCGCGCCTTCGCGCGCGGCCTGGGAAGACTTCGCCGACAAGGGCGGCGGCTGGCCAAGACTGGTCAGCGGCCCGGCGATGTTCCAGGCCGTGGCGGGGGCTAACATTCCCGTGGCCGGCTTTATCGAGGCCATGCGGCAGCACACGCTGCTGCCGGCCACGTGGGCCGCGGCCAGCCCGTCCGGCCCGGTCACCGAGGATGCGTTCGAACGCATCAGCGCGCTGATCCTGCAGGGCCTGAAGGCGGCCATGCCGCTGGACGGCGTGTACCTCGATCTGCACGGCGCCATGGTCACCGAGCACCTGGACGACGGCGAGGGCGAACTGCTCAAGCGCGTGCGCGCGCTGGTCGGCGCCGACGTGCCGGTGGTGGCCAGCCTCGACCTGCACGCCAACATGACACCGGCGATGGTGCGCTACGCCGATGCGCTGGTCTGCTATCGCACCTATCCGCATATCGACATGGCCGAGACCGGCCAGCGCGCCGCCGCGCTGCTGGCGCGGCGCCTGGCCGGCGCGCCGCGGCCCTGCGTGGCGCTGCGGCAACTGCCCTACCTGATTCCGCTGTGCTGGCAATCGACCGACATCGAGCCGGCGCGCAGCCTGTACCGGATGGTGGGCGAGATCGAGGCGCGCGGCGCCCAGAGCGTGTCGCTGGCCACCGGTTTTCCGGCGGCGGATTTCCCCGATTGCCTGCCAGCGGTGTGGGCCTATGGCGCCACCCAGGCCGAGGCCGATGCGGCCGCCGACACGCTGGCGCGCGCGGTGCTCGATGCCGAACGCGACTTCGGCGGCACGCTCCACACACCGGATGACGCCGTCACCACCGCCTTGCGCCTGGCGCGCGAGGCCAATGCCCCGGTCGTCATCGCCGACGCGCAGGACAACCCCGGCGCGGGCGGCAGTTCGGACACCACCGGCCTGCTGCGGGCTTTGATCCGCCACCAGGTGCGCGACGCCGCCATCGGACTGATCGTCGATCCGGAAGCGGCGCTGGCCGCACATCGCGCAGGCGTTGGTAAAACGGTCCGCATTGCACTAGGTGGACATTCGGGTATTCCCGACGACGAACCGCTGGACGCGGAGTTCATCGTGGAGAAAACTTCGGATGGGCGCTTCGATACGCATGGCGCGTTCTACCGCGGCTTCCATATGGACCTGGGTCCCAGCGCCTGTCTGCGCATCGGCGGCGTGCGCATCGTGGTGGCGTCCAACAAGGTGCAGATGGCCGACCAGGAGATGTTCCGCTTCGCCGGCGTCGAGCCGCGCCGCGCGGCCATTCTGGCGGTGAAAAGCTCGGCGCATTTCCGCGCGGATTTCACGCCGATCGCGCACACGATCCTGGTTTGCGCCGCGCCCGGCTCGATGCTGATGGATGCGGCAAAACAACCATGGACACGGTTGCGTCCGGGCATCAGAATGGCGCCTTGCGGCCCGGTCTTTGCCGGCGCCGCAACCGATTGACCCTCGCACGCCGCGCCAAGGCGCGGCGCGTCAACGACGTAGCGGCAATCCGCGCCGCTCACTACGCATAAAAGGGGAATTTCATGCTCAAGTTCGTCCGCGCGGCCGCGTTCGCCGGCGCCACCCTGCTGATGGCCCATGGCGCCTACGCCGACACCGTCATCAAGGCGGTGATGCACTCGCCGCTGCGCCTGACCGATCCGCACGCCACCACCGCGTACATCACGACGTGGCACGGCTACATGATCTACGACACCTTGCTGGCCACCGACGCCGACAACAAGATCCAGCCGCAGATGCTGGACAAGTGGGATGTCTCGGCCGACGGCAAGACCTACACCATGACGCTGCGCCCGGGCCAGAAATGGCATGACGGCAAGCCCGTCACGGCCGAGGACTGCGTCGCGTCGATCAAGCGCTGGGCCGCGGGCGACGGCATGGGCCGCACGCTGCTGAAATTCACCGACAAGATCGAGGTCATCGACGACAACAGCTTCCGCATCGTCATGAAGGAACCCACGGACCTGGCGCTGCGCGCCCTGTCCAAGCCGACCGGCACCGCGCCGTTCATGATGCCCAAGCGCATCGCCGACCTGCCCATCGGCCAGCCGATCACCGACATGACCGGTTCGGGTCCGTTCAAGGTCATCGAGTTCAAGCCGGGCGTGAAGACCGTCTACGCCAAGAACGCCGACTACGTGCCGCGCAAAGAGCCCGCCAGCGGCCTGGCCGGCGGCAAGGTGGTGAACGTGGACAAGGTCGAATGGGACGTGATGCCCGACGCCCTGACCACCGCCAACGCGCTGCTGGGCGGCGAGATCGACTTCGTCGAGCAATTCCCCTACGACCTGCTGCCGATGGTCGAGGGCAACAAGGACCTGAAGGAAGAGTCGCTCAGCCCGGTCGGCTACTTCACGATGTACCGCTTCAACTTCAAGTACCCGCCCTTCAACAACAAGAAGATCCGCCAGGCCGCGATGTACGCCATCGGCCAGGAAGACGTGATGAAGGCGCTGGTCGGCAATCCCAAGTACTGGAAGACCTGCGCCTCGCTGTGGGGCTGCGGCACGCCGCTGGAATCGGACATCGGCAAGGACGTGGTGGTGCCCTCGAACATCGAGAAGGCCAAGGCCCTGCTGAAGGAAGCCGGCTATGACAACACCCCGATCCTGGTGATGCACGCCACCGACGTCGGCACGCTGTCGGCGCAGCCGGTGGTGATGGCCCAGGCCCTGCGCAAGGCCGGCTTCAACGTCAACCTGGCGGCGATGGACTGGCAGAGCGTGGCCACCCGCCGCGCCTCGAAGGCGGCGCCGGCCGAAGGCGGCTGGAACATCCACAACACCAACTGGTACGCCACCGACGTGATGGACCCGGTGCGCTCGGCCCCGGCCGCGGCCAACGGCGACAACGCCTGGTTCGGCTGGCCCGACTTCCCGCAAGTCGAGGAACTGCGCACCAAGTTCGCGCTGACCTCCGATCCGGCCGAGCAGAAGAAGATCGCCGACGAGCTGCAGCGCATCGGCATCGACGAAGGCCTGTACGTGCCGCTGGGCCAGATGTCCGTGCCCACCGTCTACACGACCAAGCTCTCGGGCCTGGTGCACGCGCCGGTGTTCGCGTTCTGGAACGTCAAGAAAGCCCCTTGATGGGCAGGTAGTTCAGGGGGAAATACATGCTGGCATTCGTCTCACGCCGGCTCCTCGCGACCATCCCCGTTCTGGTGATGGTCGCGGTGGTGGTCTTCGCGATATTGCGTCTGAGCCCGGGGGATCCGGCCATCATCATGGCGGGCGATGGCGCCACGCCCGAGCGTATCGAACAGATACGCCAGACGATGGGCCTGGATAAACCGGTCGTCAAACAATTCGTCATCTGGGGCGGCAAGCTGCTGCAGGGCGACCTCGGCACCTCGCTGATGTCCGGCGTGCCCGTGACCCAGCTCATCGGCCAGCGCCTCGAGCCTTCGCTCAGCCTGGCGGTGCTGACGCTGGTCTTCACGCTGATCGTGGCGATTCCGCTGGGCGTGCTGGCGGCCTGGCGCCAGGGCCGGCTGCTGGATCGGGCGGTGATGGGCTTCTCGGTGCTGGGCTTCTCGGTGCCGGTGTTCGTCACCGGCTACCTGCTGATCTGGGCCTTCGCCATCAAGCTGGGCTGGTTCAACGTGCAGGGCTACACGCCGCTGGCCAATGGCTTCTGGCTGTTCCTGCACCGGCTGATCCTGCCGTCGCTGGCGCTGTCCACGGTGTACATCGCCCTGATCGCGCGCATCACGCGCACCAGCGTCATCGAGGTGATGGGCGAGGACTTCATCCGCACCGCGCGCTCCAAGGGCCTGACCGAGACCGGCGTGCTGCTGGGCCACGCGCTGCGCAATGCCGCCGTGCCCATCGCCACGGTGGTGGGCCTGGGCATCGCGCTGCTGATCAGCGGCGTGGTGGTGACCGAATCGGTGTTCAACATCCCCGGCCTGGGCCGGCTGGTGGTCGAAGCCGTGCTGGCGCGCGACTACCCCGTGATCCAGGGCCTGACGTTGTTCTTCGCCTTCGTCTACGTGTTCATCAATCTGGTTGTCGATTGCGCCTACACGGTGTTCGACCCCCGTATCCGATACTGAGGCCACGCCATGCAAACGCCCACCGACGCCGCCGCGCAAGCGGCCGCCGATCTTCCCGGCGGCGGCACGCCCCACGTCACCGCCTGGCGCCAGATCCGCCAGGGCCTCAGGAGCTGGCCGGTCATGCTGGCCCTGGTGGTGCTGCTCATCATCGTCGCCATCGCCCTGTTCGCGCCGCTGCTGGGCACGGTCGATCCGACGTTCATCAATCCCGGCGCGCGCCTGAAGCAGCCGTTCACCGACTACCTGTTCGGCACCGACGCCTTCGGCCGCGACGTCTGGTCGCGCGTGGCCTATGGCGCGCGCGTCTCGCTGATCGCGGGCCTGGGGGCCGCGGTCGTCAGCGTCGCCATCGGACTGGTGGTCGGCGTCATCGCCGGCTGGTTCCGCTCGCTCGACGGCATCATCATGCGCACCATGGACGCCATCATGGCGATCCCCGGCATCCTGCTGGCGATCGCGCTGGTGTCGGTGACCGGCGCCAGCCTGACCACGGTGCTGGTGGCCATCACCATTCCGGAGATCCCGCGGGTGGTGCGGCTGGTGCGCGGCCAGATCCTGACCGTGCGCGGCGAGCCCTATGTCGAGGCCGCGCTGGCGCTGGGCACGCCGCTGCCGCTGCTGCTGTGGCGCCACATGGTGCCCAGCACGATCGCGCCGCTGACGGTGCAGGGCACCTATGTGTTCGCCTCGGCCATGCTGACCGAGGCCATCCTGAGCTTCCTGGGCGCGGGCATCCCGCCCGAGATCGCCTCCTGGGGCAACAT
>NZ_CYTY01000015.1:0-11762 GCF_001298995.1 Achromobacter sp. 2789STDY5608615 | reverse complement strand
GAGACCGTGTGCGTGGTCGGCGAATCCGGCTCGGGCAAATCGGTCACCTCGCTGGCCGTCATGGGCCTGCTGCCGCCCGGCGTGCTGCACATCAGCGCGGGCTCGATCCGGGTCGAAGGCGAGGATGTGGCCAGCGCCACGCCGCGCCGCCTGCGCGAGCTGCGCGCCACCCGCATGGCGATGGTGTTCCAGGAACCCATGACCGCGCTGAACCCGGTGCACACCGTCGGCAAGCAGGTCGACGAAGTGCTGCGGCTGCATCGCCGCATGTCGGCCGCCGAGCGCCGCGCCAAGGTGCTGGAGATGTTCCGCTCGGTGCATCTGCCCGACGTCGAACGCATCTACGATGCCTATCCGCACCAGCTCTCGGGCGGCCAGCGCCAGCGCATCGTGATCGCCATGGCGCTGATCCTCGAACCCAAGCTGCTGATCGCCGACGAGCCGACCACGGCGCTGGACGTCACCACGCAGAAGCAGATCCTGCTGCTCATCAAGGAACTGCAGGTCAAGCACCAGACCGCCGTGCTGTTCATCACGCACGACTTCGGCGTGGTCGCCGAGATCGCCGACCGCATCGTGGTGATGAACCGCGGCGATCTGATCGAAAGCGGCACGCGCCACGAGATCCTGGCCGAGCCCAAGCAGTCGTACACGCGGCGGCTGGTGTCGTCGGTGCCCAGCCTGGTGCCCTCGCACCGCGAGGCGCCGTCCGGCCAGCCGGTGCTGCACGTCAAGGGCCTGGGCCGCACCTACGGCGGCAAGCGCGCGCTGCTCTCGCGCCGCGCGCCGCAGAACGTGATCGCCGCGGCCGATGTCAACCTGACGCTGCGCAAGGGCGAGATCCTCGGCATCGTGGGCGAATCCGGCTCGGGCAAATCGACGGTGGCGCGCTGCATCGTGCGCCTGATCGAGCCCACCGCCGGCCACATGATGATGGGCGGCGAAGACCTCAGCACGCTGTCCGGCGCGGCCCTGCGCCCGGTGCGCCGCCGCATCCAGATCGTGTTCCAGGATCCGTACCGCTCGCTCAACCCGCGCCGCACCGTGGGCGAATCGATCATCGAAGGCCTGCTCAACTTCGGCGTGCCCCGCGACAAGGCCGAGCAGCGCGCCGGCGAGACGCTGTCGGTGGTCGGGCTCAGCCCCGACGCCATGCGGCGCTATCCGCACCAGTTCTCCGGCGGCCAGCGCCAGCGCATCTGCATCGCCCGCGCGCTGGTGATGGACCCCGAGATCCTGGTGGCCGACGAGGCCGTGTCGGCGCTGGACGTGTCGGTGCAGGCGCAGGTGCTGGAACTGCTCGAGCAGGTGCGCCAACGCACCGGCGTGGGCGTGCTGTTCATCACGCATGACCTGCGCGTGGCCGCGCAGATCTGCGACACCATCATGGTCATGCAGCGCGGCAAGGTCGTCGAAACCGGCGCCGCCCAGGCCGTGCTGACCGATCCCCGCCACGAGTACACCCGCGCCCTGATCGACGCGGCGCCTGGACGCGACTGGGACTTCCGCAACTTCCGGCCCGTGGCGGCCGGCCTCGCGTCCCCCGCCGCGTAGCGGCCTCCAGGCCCCCCACCTTCCATTGGAACCCGCCATGTCGCAACCGCATGAACTCTCGGCCCAGGAACTGCTGGCCGCCTATCGCAACAAGACCCTCTCGCCGGTCGAGGCGACCCGTTCGGTGCTCGATCACATCGCCCGCTGGGAACCGCACATCCACGCCACCTACGCGCTCGACCCCGACCAGGCGCTGGCCCAGGCACGCGCCTCCGAGGCGCGCTGGATGAAGGGCGAGCCGCAGGCCTGCGGCGGCTACTCGCTGGACGGCGTGCCCGCCACCATCAAGGAGAACATCGCCACCCGCGGCGTGCCGGTGCCGCTGGGCACGGCCGCCACCGACCTGACGCCGGCAGCGACCGACGCGCCGCCGGCGGCGCGCATGCGCGAGGCCGGCGCGGTGGTGCTGGGCAAGACCACCATGCCCGACTACGGCATGCTGTCCTCGGGGCTGTCGAGCTTCCATGCGCTGACGCGCAATCCCTGGGACCTCACCAAGAACCCGGGCGGGTCCAGCGCCGGCGCCGGCGCGGCCGCCGCCGCGGGCTACGGCCCGCTGCACATCGGCACCGACATCGGCGGCTCGGTGCGCCTGCCGGCCGCCTGGTGCGGCATCGCCACGCTCAAGCCCAGCCTGGGCCGCATCCCCATCGACCCGCCCTTCATGGGCCGCTGCGCCGGCCCCATGACGCGCGACATCGCCGACGCCGCGCTGATGATGGGCGTGCTGTCGCAGCCCGACGCGCGCGACCACATGAGCCTGCCGTTCCAGGACTTCGACTGGCTCAACCTGGAGCTGGACGTGCGCGGCCTGCGCATCGGCCTGCAGCTGGACGCCGGCTGCGGCCTGCCGCTGGATCCCGAGATCCGCGCGGCGGTCGAGGCCGCGGCCCGCCTGTTCGAGGCCGCCGGCGCCATCGTCACGCCGCTCAAGCCGTGGATGACGCCCGACATGCTGGACGGCGTCGACCGCTTCTGGCGCACCCGTTCGGCCATCGACCTGGGCGGCCTGCCGCAAGAACGCCGCGCCAAGATCCTGCCGTTCATCCGCACCTGGGCCGAAAGCGGCGGCGGCCAGTCCGGCGAAGCCGTGTTCCGCAGCTACTACGAAACGCTCAACGTGCGCGCCAGGACGGTCGCCGCCACCGCCCCCTTCGACTACGTCCTGTCGCCGGTGGCGCCGGTGGTCGCCTACAACGCCGAGTGGGCCGCGCCCACCAACGAGGTCGCCACGACCATGCACCACATCGGCTACACGCTGCCCTACAACATGAGCGAGCAGCCGGCCGCCTCGGTCAATTGCGGCTACACCCAGGCCGGCCTGCCGATCGGCCTGCAGATCGCCGGCGCGCGCTTCGATGACCTCGGCGTGCTGCGCGTGGCCCACGCCTGGGAGCGCATGCGCCCGGCCCAGCATCCCTGGCCGCGGCCGCCCCAGGCCGCCTGACGTTCGCTGGCAGGCCCGATCCCCTTCCCTTTGGCAACCCACAGGAATTTCCATGCGTTGGCTTCTGGCAATGATCAAGCACGAGACGAACACCTTCTCGCCCGTGCCCACCCCGCTCGCGCGTTTCTTCCGCGGCAACCCTGAAATCCTGGCTGGCGAACGCGCCATCCGGGCCTACGAGAACACCGACAGCGGCCTGGGCGGCTACATCGAGGTGGCGCGCCGGGTCGGCGCCGAGATCGTGGTGCCGGTGGCGGCCGAGTCCTGGCCCAGCGGCCCGACCAGCGCCGAGACCCATGAACTGCTGTGCAAGCTGGTGCTGGACGAGGTCGCCAAGGGCGGCTACGACGCCATCCTGCTGGACCTGCACGGCGCCATGGTGGCCGAGGGCGTGGAAGACGCCGAGGGCGACCTGCTGCGGCGCCTGCGCGAGCTCGACCCCAAGACCCCGGTGGCCGTGACGCTCGACATGCACGCCAACATCTATGCCGACATCGTCGAGAACGCCACCGTCATCAGCGGCTTCCACACCTATCCGCACGTGGACATCCGCGAGGCCGGCGTGCGCGCCGCCAACGTCATCGTGCGCACGCTGCGGGGCGAGATCAAGCCGGTCATGACCTGGGCCGGCAAGCCCATGCTGCCGCACGTCATGTGCCAGGGCACCCACGCCGAGCCCAACAAATCGCTGCAGGAACGCTGCCGCCAGCTGGAGGCCGACGGCGTGCTGGCGGCGTCGGTGTTCGTGGGTTTCCCGCATGCCGACATCCGCGAGGCCGGCCTGAGCGCGGTGGTCTGTACGGACGCCAACCTGGCGCAGGCCGAGCAATACCGCGACGAACTGCTGGAGCGCGCCTGGAACGACCGCGCCAAGTGGGTGTTCCACCCGGAACCGCTGGCCCCCACCATCGCCCGCGCCAAGACCATCGAGCAAGGCCCGGTGGTGCTGCTGGACCACTTCGACAACACCGGCTCCGGCGGCACCATGGACACCACCGCGGTGCTGGCCGAAGTGCTGCGCCAGGAACTGGACAACGTGGTGTTCTACGCCATCTGTGATCCGCAGGCGGCGCGCGAGGCCGCCACGGCCGGCGTCGGCAGCACCATCACCCTGCCGCTGGGCGGCAAGGTCGACATGCCGGCCATTCAGCGCGCCGGCGAGCCGCTGACCGTGACCGGGCGGGTCAAGCTGGTGTTCGACGGCGTGTACCTGAACCGCGGCCCCATGTACCGCGGCGTGCGCAACGACACCGGCCTGACCGTGGTGATCGACACCGGGCGGGTCGAGATCGTGGTGGTGTCGCGCCACCAGGAGCCCTTCGACATCAATTGCCTGCTGTCAGCCGGAATCGACCCGCTGCAGAAACGCTATGTGGTGCTCAAGAGCCGCGTCCACTGGCGCGCGGGCTTCTCCGCCATGGCCACCGAGATCATCGAATGCTCCGGCGTGGGCGTCACCACCTCCGATTACAGTCAGCTCGACTTCCAGCACGTACGGCGACCGATCTACCCCCTCGACCCGCTGTAAAACCGGTTTTGTCGACAATATGGCCGGCGCCCGAGGGCGCCGGCTTTCATTTTGAAATCTTCGGTAACGGCGCGCACTGCAACAGGCCATCTCGCCTCGGTATACTCGCCGCGGGTCCTGACAGGCCGATGAATATGTCCCAATTGCCCGCACCGCCCAACGGCGCCGCGCCGCACGGACAAGACTCGACAATCAACGACAAAGCAAAACATGAAAAAGAGCGTAGCGATCACCTTAGCCGTGGTCATAGTGGGAGCGGGAAGCTGGGTGGGTGCCACGTGGTACACCGGCAAGCGCATCGAGGAAGGCGCGCAGCACCGCCTGGCCGAGGCCAACGAGAAGCTGGCCAAGATCACGCCTTTGTTCGGCCTGCGCATCGACCAGATCAAGTACGAACGCGGCCTGTTCTCGACCCAGGCGCGCTACGGCGTGTCGTTCGTCAAGAGCGACAAGAGCCTGAGCGAGCTGCCCGACGGTATGCTGGAATTCGACGCCCGCATCGAACACGGCCCGTTCCCCAAGAGCGCGCTGGCGCGCGGCGCCATCGCCCCGAAGCTGGCCTTCGTCCACACCGAAATGGCCAAGACGGACAACGTCAAGCCGGTGTTCGAGCTGACCAAGGACGTCTCGCCCCTCATCACCGATGCCGTGGTCAGCTTTGGCGGCAACACCGCCTCGACCGCCCGCATCGCGCCGGTGAAAGTGACGCATGAAGGCAATTCGGTCGATTTCAGCGGCATGGAAATCACCGGCACCTTCGACCGCGGCCTGCAGGCGATCACCGCCAACGCCAAGACGGACACGCTCGCCGTCGACGGCACCAAGAGCAGCGACCCGATCAAGATGCAGATGACGGGCCTGTCCATGGACGTCGACAGCCGCATGGGCAAGTTCGGCCTGTCGGTCGGCGACTCGGCCATCAAGATCAAGCGCATCGATGTCACCAAGCCGGACGTCGACGTCAAGGTCGCGCTCGACAACTTCGGCTACACCGTCAAGCTCTCCGAAGACGACAAGAACATCAACATCCAGGCCGCCTACCAGACCGGTGAACTGAACGTGAACGACGTGGCCCTCGGCAACGGCCAGGCCGTCATCAAGCTGGCCAGGCTGGACGGCGCCGCGGTCAAGCAGCTGTCGGACACCTACAACCAGCTGATGCGCCAGTACATGGCCGACACCCGCGACGAAGGCCTGAACGACGAGCAGTTCCAGGTGCTGCTGGACAACGCCGGCAAGCTGCTGGCCGGCAACCCCTCGTTCAGCATCGACCCGATCAGCTGGAAGACCGCCAAGGGCGAAAGCAAGCTGAACGTCACCCTCGATCTGGCCAACCCGCCCAACGTCAAGGACCTGACGCCGCAGGAAATCGTGGTCAAGGCGATCAAGCAGATCGACGCCACCCTGGTGATCTCCAAGCCGATGGTGCAGGACCTGATGGTGCAGTACGCCATCAAGAAGGACGGCATGGCGGCCGACAAGGCCGAAGCCGAGGCCGCCGACAACGTGCGCAGCATGTCCGGCATGGCCGAGATGTTCAATGTCGGCAAGAACGATGGCGACAACATCGTCGGCAAGTTCCACTTCGCCGACGGCATGGGCGACCTGAACGGCAAGAAGATCCCGGCCGACGAACTGTTCTCGGGCCTGCTGGGCGCGACCGGCATGAACAGCGCGATGGACGATGATGAAGAGGAAGCCGAGCCGGCCGCTGGCGCCACCGCCATGGACAACGACATGGCCGCGACCAGCAACGCCGACGTGGTGAACGAATTCGACGTCGACATGGTCGTCCACATGCTGGAAGACATGGGCTACACCACCCGCAAGACCGACGGCGACGAAGGCCCGGTGCTGATCCTGGACGCCAGCAATTCCGGCGCCACCGACCTGCGCCTGGAATTCCTGTGCAACGACTTCTCCGAGAAGTGCTACGACCTGGTGGCCACCGCGACCTACGCCAGCAAGAAGCCGGCCACGCTCAAGGCCATCAACGCCTGGAACCAGGAATACCGCTGGACCCGCGCCTACCTGGACGACAAGAACCAGGCCGTGCTGCAGATGGACATGAACGCCGAAGGCGGCATCGGCAAGAAGAACCTGCAGATCCTGCTGAACACCTACTTCAGCATCACCGAGGAATTCGCCACCGCCATCACGGCGGCGCCGGCCAGGAAGTAAGGCGGCCACACAAAAACAAAACCCCCATCTTGCGATGGGGGTTTTTTTTGCCTGTCGCCAGGCGGGCCCCGATGGTTCGCCCCGCGGGGCGAACCATCATGCGGCATCAGGCGTAGGCTTCGATCGGCAGGCAGGCGCACACCAGGTTGCGGTCGCCATAGGCGTTGTCCACGCGCGCCACCGGCGGCCAGTACTTGGCGTCGCGCAGCGAGGCCACCGGATAGGCGGCCTGCTGGCGCGGGTAGTCGTGCAGCCATTCCTCGGCCAGCAGCATCTGCGCGGTGTGCGGCGCGTTCTTCAGGACGTTGTCCTCGCGATCGCGTTCGCCGCGCTCGACCTGGGCGATTTCCTCGCGGATCGAGATCATCGCGTCGATGAAGCGGTCCAGTTCGGCCACGCCTTCGGATTCGGTCGGCTCGACCATCAGCGTGCCGGCCACCGGGAAGCTCATGGTGGGGGCATGGAAGCCGTAGTCCATCAGGCGCTTGGCGATGTCCTCGGCGCTGATGCCGCTGGTTTCCTTCAGCGGACGCACGTCCAGGATGCACTCGTGCGCCACGCGGCCGTTACGGCCCGCGTACAGCACCGGGTAGTGGCCGCGCAGGCGGGTGGCGATGTAGTTGGCGTTCAGGATCGCGACTTCGGTGGCGCGGCGCAGGCCGTCGGCGCCCATCAGCGCGATGTACACGAACGGGATCGGCAGGATGCCGGCCGAGCCGAAGGGCGCGGCCGAGACCGGGCCAACCTTGGCTTCGCCGGGCAGCTTGCCCTGCTCATTCACCACGCCCGGCAGGTACGGCGCCAGGTGGGCGCGCACCGCGACCGGACCGACGCCCGGGCCGCCGCCGCCGTGCGGGATGCAGAAGGTCTTGTGCAGGTTCAGGTGCGACACGTCCGAGCCGAACTTGCCCGGCTTGGCCACGCCGACCATGGCGTTCATGTTGGCGCCGTCCAGGTACACCTGGCCGCCGGCCTGGTGCACCAGGTCGCAGATCTCGGTCACGGCTTCCTCGAACACGCCATGCGTGGACGGGTAGGTGATCATCAGCGCGGCCAGCTTGTCGCCGACCTGTTCGATCTTGGCGCGCAGGTCGCCCAGGTCGACGTTGCCGTTGGCGTCGGACGCCACCACCACCACTTCCATGCCGGCCAGTTGCGCCGACGCGGGGTTGGTGCCGTGGGCCGACGACGGGATCAGGCAGACGTTGCGCTGGTGCTGGCCGTTAGCCTGGTGGTAGCCGCGGATCGCCAGCAGGCCGGCGTATTCGCCCTGCGCGCCCGAGTTGGGCTGCAGGCTGATGTTGTCGTAGCCGGTGATTTCGCACAGCGCGGCCGACAGGCGCGTGATCAGTTCGTCGTAGCCCTTGCTCTGCGAGGCGGGCGCGAACGGGTGCACCAGCGCGAACTCGGGCCAGGTGATGGGGATCATCTCGGCCGTGGCGTTCAGCTTCATGGTGCACGAGCCCAGCGGGATCATGGTGCGGTCCAGCGCCAGGTCCTTGTCGGCCAGCTTGCGCAGGTAGCGCAGCATGTCGGTTTCCGATTGCACGCTGGAGAACACCGGGTGCTTGAGGATGGCGCTTTCGCGGGCCACGGCGGCGGGGATGCCGCTGGCGGCGGCGGCGTCGAGCGCGTCGATGTCCAGTTCGACGTCATCGCGCTCCAGGCCGGCGGCGAACACGTTCACCAGCGCCTGCAGGTCGGCGGCGGTGACGGTCTCGTCCAGCGACACGGCCAGGCGGGCGCCGTCGACGCGGCGCAGGTTGACGTGCTCGCACTCGGCGGCCGTCAGGATGGCCGGGGTGGCCGGGCCGGTTTCCAGCAGCAGCGTGTCGAAGAAGGTGTCGTTGGCGACCTTGATGCCCAGCTTGCCGAGTTCGGCGCGCAGGATGGCGGTGTAGCGCTGCACGCGCTCGGCGATGCGGCGGATGCCGGCCGGGCCGTGCCAGACGGCGTACATGCCGGCCATCACGGCCAGCAGCACCTGCGCGGTGCAGATGTTCGAGGTGGCCTTCTCGCGGCGGATGTGCTGTTCGCGCGTCTGCAGCGCCAGGCGCATCGCCGGGTTGCCCTGGGCGTCCTTGGACACGCCGACCAGGCGGCCGGCCATGTTGCGCTTGAAGGCGTCCTTGCAGGCCATGAAGCCGGCGTGCGGGCCGCCGAAACCGAACGGCACGCCAAAGCGCTGGGCCGAACCGATGGCGATGTCCGCGCCCCATTCGCCCGGCGCGGCCAGCAGGGCCAGCGCCAGCAGGTCGGTGGCCACGGCCGCCACCGCGCCTTGCGCGTGGGCGGCCTCGGCCAGCTTGCGGTAATCGGCCACCGAGCCGGTGCTGTGCGGGTACTGCAGCAGCACGCCGAAGCATTCCGGCAGGCCGTCGGCCTCGTCGCCGATGGCGATCTCGATGTCCAGGCCCTCGGCGCGGGTGCGCACGACTTCGATGGTCTGCGGATGCACGTGGCGCGAGATGAAGAACACCGGGCTCTGCGACTTGGCGCCGCGGCGCGCCAGCGTCATGGCTTCGGCGGCGGCGGTGCTTTCATCGAGCAGCGAGGCGTTGGATATGTCCAGCCCGGTCAGGTCGGCGACCATGGTCTGGTAGTTCAGCAGGGCCTCCAGGCGGCCCTGCGAGATCTCGGGCTGGTAGGGCGTGTAGGCCGTGTACCAGGCGGGATTCTCGAGAATGTTGCGCAACACCACGTTGGGCGTCTGCGTGCCGTAGTAACCCTGGCCGATGTAGTTGCGGAAGACCTTGTTGCGGCCGGCGATCTGCTTCAGTTCGGCCAGCACGTCGGCTTCGCTGCGCGACGGCGGCAGCGCCAGCGGCGCCTGGCTGCGGATCTTGGGCGGCACGACTTCTTCGATCAGGGCGTCCAGGCTGGGGCTGCCGATCGCGGCGAGCATGGCGGCCTGGTCGGCGTCGGAGGGGCCGATGTGGCGGGGAATGAAGTCGGTGTGGGTGTCTAGGGCGCGCGACATGGGGGGATCTCGAGATGGCGGTGTCGTCGTGGGACGGACGGTGATGCATGGACGGGCGGCGGCGCCAGCGCCGCGCCCGTCCTGACGGGCTTAGCCGTTGGCGACGGCTTCGTAGCCGGCGGCGTCCAGCAGCTTGTCGGCATCGGCGGCGTTGACCGGCTTGATCTTGAAGATCCAGGCGGTGAAGGCCGATTCGTTGATCAGGTTGGGGTTGCTTTCCAGCTCGTCGTTGAACGCGACGATTTCGCCGGCCACGGGCGCGTAGATGTCGGAGGCGGCCTTGACCGACTCGACCACGCCGGCGGTCTCGCCCGCGTTCAGCTTGGCGCCGACCTTGACGTCGCCGACGAAGACCAGGTCACCCAGCTGGTCCTGGGCGGTATCGGTGATGCCGACGACGAACACGTCGCCTTCGGCTTTGACCCATTCATGGGACTCGGTGTACTTGCGATCGGTGGGCAGACTCATGGGAACTCCTGGGGGATTCGGATAAGGAAATGGTGTTGCGCGCCTCGCGCCGGCGGCCCCGTCCCCAGAGGGCCGGCCGCCGGCGCGAAGCTTCGAGTTTACGAGTGTTCGACGGCTTTGCCGTTACGGACAAACGGCAGTTTGCAGACCAGGGCGGGCACCCACTTGCCGCGGATGTCGACCTCGACCGTGTCGCCCGCGGCCACGCCTTGCGGCAGGCGGGCAAAGCCGATCGAGACGCCCAGCGTCGGCGACATCGTGCCGCTGGTGAGCTCGCCCACGCCGTTCTTGGTGCGCACCGCCATGTGGGCGCGCATCACGCCGCGTTCCTGCAGCTTCAGGCCGATGAAGGCGGCGGGCGTGGCGAACTGCTCCAGCGCATCGCGGCCGATGAAGCGGCGCTCGGGGTTTTTCAGGGACACCGTCCAGGTCAGCGCGGCTTCGCCGGGCTGGGTCAGTTCGTCCATGTCCTGGCCGTACAGGTTCATGCCGGCTTCCAGGCGCAGCGTGTCGCGCGCGCCCAGGCCGGCCGGGCGCACGCCCTGGGCCGCCAGGTCGCGCCACAGTTGCACCGCCTCGGTGGCGGGCAGCACGATCTCGAAGCCGTCTTCGCCGGTGTAGCCGGTGCGCGCCACCAGGGTGTCGTCGCCGACGCGGGCGGCCACGAACGGAGTCAGCGGCTCGCTGGCGGCCTGCCAGGCCGGACGCGCGGCCCAGACCTTGGCGCGGGCATTGGGGCCCTGCACGGCGATCATGGCCAGGTCGCGGCGCGGCGTGATGGTGACGTCGAACTTGCCGGCCTGCTTGACGCGGTGCATCCAGGCCATGTCCTTGTCGGCGGTGCCGGCATTGACCACCACGCGCCATTCATCGGCGGCGAAGAAGTACACGATCAGGTCGTCGATGACGCCGCCCTGCGGGTTCAGCATGCAGGTGTAGAGCGCCTTGCCGGGCACGGTCAGCTTGGCCACGTCGTTGGCCACCAGGCGCTGCAGGAAGGCGAAGGCGTCGGGGCCGGCGATATCGGCGTTGAGCATGTGCGAGACGTCGAACATGCCGGCGTCCTGGCGCACCGCGTGGTGCTCTTCCAGTTGCGAGCCGTAGGCCAGGGGCATGTCCCAGCCGCCGAAATCGACCATGCGGGCGCCGGAGGCGATGTGTTCGTCGGCCAGCGGGGTGCGTTTGAGGGTTGCGGACATGCGCGGATACTCCGGAGCGGCAGCGGTGCCAGGGTTACGGAATGCCGCTGGCGGACAGGAAACGCCCGCGCAACGGCTGAATTTTCCGCCCCTCTGTCCTTTTGCCTGAGAGTTGCCCCGCGTGGCGGGTTTGCACCTTCGGCGCCTGGGCTGCGCGCTATGTCCCTGTTTGGGCAGCGGCGCCAGGTCTCTCCAGAGTGCTGCTTTGCCGCGTCCGCGCGGTAAAAACCGGGACAGGGCAAACATGCGCGGTATGGGATACCTGAGCGATTCTGGGCGAATTGCGCCTTCGGCGGCGACCGCGGGCGGCCGCTCTCTCCCGCAACATGCGTGACAGCGCCGAAAGCATACCGCGAAACGCCGCTGCGTTGTTGATCCACGGCCTAGATCCGCGGCCGTGGGCCG
>NZ_CYTY01000014.1:109319-171587 GCF_001298995.1 Achromobacter sp. 2789STDY5608615 | reverse complement strand
TTGAAATCCGTCATCGTTCCGTCCGTCCAATCTCCGCCAAGCATGCTCAAGCTTCACGATTTTTGCAACAGAGCCCGGCGAAGCTCTCCTGCACCTCCAGATGGCTGGTGACCCAGGTCAGGTCGGCCTTGGCGTAGAAAGCCTCGCGCCCGGCCAGGATGCGCTTCAGGTCGGCCATGGCTTCGTTGTTGCCGGACATGGGGCGGAAATCGCCCTGCGCCATCACCCGGCCCATGTGCTCCTCGGGCGTGGCGCGCAGCCAGACCGTGTAGCAGTGCGCCAGCAGCAGGTTGAGCGTGGCCGGCTCGGACACCAGGCCGCCGGGGGTGGCCAGCACCATTTCCGGGTAGATCTGCACGGCCTCTTCCAGCGCCCGCCGCTCGTAGCGGCGGTAGGCGTTGGGGCCGTAGAGGTTATGGATTTCCAGGATGCTGCAGCCGGCCACGCGCTCGATCTCGCGGTTCAGCTCGACGAACGGGTAGCCGAGGTCATCGGCCAGCATCTGCCCCAGCGTCGATTTGCCGGCGCCGCGCAGGCCGATCAGCGCCACGCGCTGGGTGCGGTTGGGCCGCTGCGCGCCGGCGCCCACGCCGAACAGCTGGGTCAGCGCTTCGCGGGCGCGCTGCAGGTCGGACTCGGTGCGGCCGCTGAGTAGCTCGCGGATCAGCAACCAATCGGGCGATTCGGTGGTGACATCGCCCACCAGCTCGGCCAGCGCGCAGTTGAAGGCCTTGGCGATCTGCAACAGCACCAGGATCGAGGCATTGCCCACGCCGTGCTCGAGATTGGCCAGGTGCCGCTCGGACACGCCGGTCACCTGCGACAGGCCCTTGCGCGTCATGCCGCGGATGGCCCGCAGGCGGCGCACCCGCTCGCCCAATGCCACCAGGAAAGCTTCCCGCCTGGGTTCGGTTGGCGCCGCGTCTTCTAGCGCTTGGTTCATGGTGTAGCTGACTCCGCAAAAACCCTGATAACACCCGATTTATGCACTATAGTGCTTGACCCACATCAATGGAAGCACTATTTTTCCTTCAACAGCTTCAACAGGGCGTCAGGTGCGGCAAAACAGCACTGGACTGCATCCGCCGCTGAAGCGCCGACAGTGTATAGGAGGAGACCGGTGAGCACGCCAGAACGATTCCACGCCCTGATGCGCCAGGTGACGGGCCTGATGGCCGGCCAACCGCTGGACGGCGCCCTGCAGCAGCGCCTGAACCAGGAGGCCGGCCCCGACAGCGCGCTGTACGCCGACATCTTCGCCACCTGTAGGCAGGGCGTGGCCGACGGCTGGATGTGCAACCGCGAAGGCGGCGGCATCCGCTACGGCCGCGTCATCAAGCCGGCCGAGGACCTGGGCGGCTGTTCGGTCGACGTGGTCGACATGGACGATCTGGCCGGCCCGCACCACGCCCATCCCAACGGCGAGATCGACATGATCATGCCGCTGACCGACGCGGCGCGCTTCGACGGCCACGGCGCCGGCTGGCTGGTCTATGGCCCCGGCAGCGCCCACCGCCCCACCGTGACGCAGGGCCGCGCGCTGGTGCTGTACCTGCTGCCCGGCGGCGCCATCGAGTTCACCCGCGCATGAATCCGCGCCCCGCTTCCCCACAGCGCCCCGGCCGCGCCCCGCGTGGCCGGCCGGCTGCCGGCGCGGGCTGACCCGCGCCCCATGCCCTGTCCCCGGTCACGACAAGCCGCCAGATGCTTGCGGACCGCCGGACAGGCTGCCCCGCCCGCCAGGACACCAGGAGACAACCGTGAATGCCTGCCCCGCCGAACTGAACTTCGCCAGCCACCTGGCCGCCTTGAACGCGCCGCGCGCCGCCAAGCTGGCCTACATCGACAACACCCGCCAGCTCACCTACGGCGACCTGGCCGAGCGCGTGGCGCGCATGGCGGGCGCGCTGCGCCAGCTGGGGCTGCGGCGCGAGGAGCGCATCCTGCTGCTGATGCAGGACACGGCCGACTGGCCAGTGGTGTTCCTGGGCGCGCTGCATGCGGGCGTGGTGCCGGTCGCCGTGAACACCCTGCTGACGCCGGACGACTACGCCTACATCCTCAGCCACAGCCGCGTGCGGGCCGCCTTCGTCTCCGAGAACCTGCTGCCGACGCTGCAGGCCGCGCTGGCGCAGGCGCCCGGCGAGGTCGAGCACCTGGTGGTGTCACGTTCCGCGGCGGCGCTGCCCGCCGGCGCGCACCCGCTCGACGCGCTGCTGGCCGCCGCCCCGCTGGCGCCGGCCGCGCGCACGCTGTCCGATGAGATCGCCTTCTGGCTGTACTCGTCGGGCTCCACCGGCAAGCCCAAGGGCGTGGTCCACACCCATGGCAACCTGTGGCACACCGCCGAGCTGTATGCCAAGCCGGTGCTGGGCATCCGCGAAGACGACGTGGCGTTCTCGGCCGCCAAGCTGTTCTTCGCCTACGGGCTGGGGAACGGCCTGACCTTTCCGCTGTCGGTCGGCGCCACCGTCGTGCTGATGGCCGAGCGGCCCACGCCGCAGGCCGTGTTCCAGCGCCTGGTGCGGCACCGCCCGACCGTGTTCTACGGCGTGCCGACGCTGTACGCCAGCATGCTGGCCGCGCCCGACCTGCCGCCGCGCGAGCAGGTGGCGATGCGCGTCTGCACCTCGGCCGGCGAGGCCCTGCCGCGCGACATCGGCGAGCGCTTCCAGCGCCATTTCGGCTGTGACATCCTGGACGGCATCGGCTCGACCGAGATGCTGCACATCTTCATCTCGAACCGCGCCGGCCAGCTGCGCTACGGCACCACCGGCAAGCCGGTGCCCGGCTACGAGGTGCAATTGCGCGACGACAATGGCGCGCCGGTGGCCGCCGGCGCCATCGGCGACCTCTACATCAAGGGTCCCAGCGCCGCGCTGATGTACTGGAACAACCGCGACAAGACGCGCCAGTGCTTCCTGGGCGACTGGCTCAAGAGCGGCGACAAGTACATCTGCGATGCCGACGGCTACTACACCTATGCCGGCCGCAGCGACGACATGATCAAGGTCAGCGGCCAGTACGTGTCGCCGGTCGAGGTCGAGAACGTGCTGGTGCAGCACGAGGCGGTGCTGGAAGCCGCCGTGATCGGCGTGCCGGACCATGACGGGCTGGTCAAGACCAAGGCCTACGTGGTGCTGCGGCCCGGCTACGCGCCGGACGCGAGCACCGGCGCCGATCTGCAGCGCTATGTGAAGCAGCACCTGGCGCCCTTCAAGTATCCGCGCCAGATCGACTTCACCGACGAGCTGCCCAAGACCGCCACCGGCAAGATCCAGCGCTTCCGCCTGCGCCAGCTGGAACAGGTCACGCCATGAGCGCCGTGCCCGCTCCCGAGCCCGCTGCGCTGGTCCACGTGCGCGCGGCGGGCCGCGACCTGCGCCTGGAATACCAGTGGATCGCGGCGGCGCGCCACGACGCGCCGCTGCTGGTGTTCCTGCACGAAGGGCTGGGGTCCGTGTCGATGTGGAAGGACTGGCCGCGGCAGGCCTGCGCCGCCGCCGGCTGCCGCGGGCTGGTCTATTCGCGCTACGGCTATGGCCGCTCCACGCCGCTGGCCGCCGGTGAAAGGCGCCCGGTCGACTTCATGCACCGCGAGGCGGCCGACGCGCTGCCCGCGCTGCTCGCCGCGCTCGGCATCGACGCCAGCCGCGATCGGCCCGTCCTGTTCGGCCACAGCGATGGAGGCTCCATTGCGCTGCTCTACGCCGCCCTGCATCCCGGCGCGGTGGCGGGCGTGGTGGCGGCCGCGCCACACATCTTCGTCGAGGACCGCACCGTGGCGCACATCGAACAGGCGCGCCAGGCTTACCGGGACACGGACCTGCGCGCGCGGCTGGCGCGCCATCACGATGACGTCGATTCGGCCTTCCGCGGCTGGAACGACGTCTGGCTGGACCCGGCCTTCCGCTGCTGGAACATCGAGGCGCACCTGCCCCGCATCCGCTGCCCGGTCCTGGCGATGCAGGGCGTGGACGACGAGTACGGCACGCTCGAACAGATACGCGGCATCCGCCGCGCCGCGCCGCAGACACGGCTGCTGGAGATTCCCGACTGCCGCCACTCGCCGCACAAGGACCAGCCCGCCACCGTTATCCAGGCCATCGCCGGCTTCGTCGGCGCGCTGGACCAACCCGGCCGCCCCACCGGCAGCCCATGACAAGCACGGAGACACCACCATGACCCACGCCCTGACCCGGGCCGCGCTAGGCGCGGCGCTGATGCTGGCCGCAAGCGGCGCCCTGGCCGCCGACAAGCTCAAAGTCGGTTTCATGCTGCCCTACAGCGGCACCTTCGCCGCGCTCGGCACCGCCATCGAGAACGGCTTCAAGCTGTACGTGGCCGAACAGGGCGGCAAGCTCGGCGGGCGCGAGATCGAATACTTCAAGGTGGACGATGAGTCCAACCCGTCCAAGGCCGCCGAGAATGCCAACCGCCTGATCAAGCGCGACCAGGTCAACGTGCTGATCGGCACCGTGCATTCGGGCGTGGCGATGGCGCTGGCCAAGGCCGCCAAGGATGCCGACACCACCCTGATCGTGACGAACGCCGGCGCCAACGCCATCACCGGCCCGCTGTGCGGCCCCGGCATCTTCCGCACCTCGTTCACCAACTGGCAGCCGGCCTACGCCATGGGCCCGGTGGCCAAGGCGCGCGGCCACAAGACGGCGGTCACCATCACCTGGAAGTACGCGGCCGGCGACGAGGCCATCGGCGGCTTCAAGGAAGGCTTCGAGCAGGCCGGCGGCAAGGTGGTCAAGGAACTGAGCCTGCCCTTCCCCAACGTCGAATTCCAGTCGCTGCTGACCGAGATCGCCGCGCTCAAGCCCGACATGGTGTTCACCTTCTTCGCCGGCGGCGGCGCGGTGAAATTCGTGCAGGACTATCACGCCGCGGGACTGGACAAGACCATCCCGCTGTACGGCTCGGGCTTTCTCACCGACGGCACGCTGCAGGCGCGGGGCGCGTCGGCGCAGGGGCTGCTGACCACGCTGCACTATGCGGACGGCCTGAACACGCCGCGCGACAACGCCTTCCGCGCCGACTACAGCAAGGCCTACAACATGCAGCCCGATGTCTACGCGGTGCAAGGCTACGACGCCGCGCAGCTGATGCAGTCGGGGCTGGCGGCGGTCAAGGGCGACTTCGGCAAGAAGGCGGAGTTCCGCGAGGCCATGCGCGGCGCCACGGTCGACAGCCCGCGCGGCGCGTTCACGCTGTCCAAGGCCGGCAACCCGGTGCAGGACATCTACCTGCGCCGCGTCGACGGCCTGGAAAACAAGGTGGTGGACGTGGCCGTGCGCAAGCTGGCCGACCCCGCCCGCGGCTGCAAGCTCTAGGAACGGCGGCCCCATGGACGTCGGCATCCTGCTCATCCAGAGCCTGAACGCCTTCCAGTACGGCCTGTTGCTGTTCCTGGTGGCCAGCGGGCTCACGCTGATCTTCGGCATCATGGGGATCATCAACCTGGCGCACGGCAGCTTCTACATGATCGGCGCCTACATGGCGTTCGCGCTGGGGCCGGCGGTGGACCGCTGGCTCGGCGGCGGCTTCGTCGCCACCCTGGCGGTGTGCGTGCTGGCCGCGGCCGCGCTCGGCTATCTGCTGGAGGCGGCGTTCTTCAGCTACCTGTACCGCCGCAACCACCTGCAGCAGGTGCTGATGACCTACGGCCTGATCCTGGTGTTCGAGGAGCTGCGCAGCATCCTGGTCGGCAACGACGTCCACGGCGTGCCGCTGCCGTCCTGGCTGCAGGGCAGCATCGCGCTGGGCGACGTGATGACCTATCCGGTGTACCGGCTGTTCATCTCGGCGGTGGGCATCGCGGTGGCGCTGCTGCTGTACTGGGTCATCGCGCGCACGCGGCTCGGCATGATGCTGCGCGCCGGCGCCAGCAACCGCGAGATGACCGGATCGCTGGGCATCGACGTCAACAAGCTGTACCGGCTGGTGTTCGCCGCCGGCGTGGCGCTGGCGGCGCTGGCCGGCAGCATCGCCGCGCCGGTGTCGTCGGTGTATCCGGGCATGGGCAACGGCGTGCTCATCATCTGCTTCGTGGTGGTGGTGATCGGCGGCATCGGTTCGATCCGCGGCGCGTTCCTGGCGGCAATGCTGGTGGGCGTGGTCGAGACCTTCGGCCAGGTGCTGTTCCCCGCCGCCGCGGGCGTGCTGGTGTACGTGCTGATGGCCGCGATTCTGCTGTGCAAGCCCGAAGGGCTGTTCAAACAGGGCTGACCATGAATGTGAATCGACTCCTGCCTGTCGCGACCCTGCTGGCGCTGGCCGCCTTCGCCTGGAGCGGCAGCGACTACTACACCGGCCTGGCCGTGAAGATCATGATCTATGCGGTGTTCGCGCTCAGCCTGCAGTTGCTGGTGGGCGGCGCGGGGCTGGTCAGCCTGGGGCACGCGGCGTTCTTCGGCATCGGCGCCTATGCTGCCGCGCTGCTGTCGCCGTCATCGGAAGCGGCCAGCCTGTGGTGGCTGCTGCCGGCGGCGCTGCTGGCCGCGGCCGCCTACGCCGCGCTGACCGGCGCGCTGGCGCTGCGCACGCGCGGCGTGTACTTCATCATGGTGACGCTGGCCTTCGCGCAGATGGCGTACTACGTGTTCCACGACACCAAGGTCGGCGGCGGCAGCGACGGCATCTACCTGTATTTCCGGCCGCGGGCCGAGATCGGCGGCTGGCTGCCGTTCGACCTGGACCAGGGCAACGCCTACTACTTCTTCGTGCTGGCCTGCCTGGCGTTGACCTGGGGCTTCCTGGCCCTGCTGCGGCGCTCGCCCTTCGGCGCGGCGCTGGCCGGCATCCGCATCAACGAACAGCGCATGCGGGCGGCCGGCTATTCGACCTATCCGTACAAGCTGGCGGCGTATGTGATCGGCGCCGCGCTGGCGGGGCTGGCCGGCTTCCTGTTCGCGCTCAAGGACGGCTTCGTCACGCCCGAGCTGCTGGCCTGGGAACAATCAGGGCTGGTGCTGCTGATGGTGATCCTGGGCGGCATGGGCAGCCTGGGCGGCGCGGTGCTGGGCACGGCGACGCTGGTGCTGCTGCAGGAACTGTTCCAGTCGCAGGCGCTGTTCGGCGACTACGCGCGCCACTGGCACCTGCCGCTGGGCCTGGCCATCATCGCGCTGGTGGCGCTGCTGCCCGACGGGCTGGCCGGCCTGCCGGCGCAATGGCGCCGGCGCCACGCCCGCCACGCCCCGAACACGCCGGCCGCGCCGGCCGCATCGCCTGCCGCCAAACCGCTGCCTCTGCCGATCCAAGGAGAGCCCCATGCCTGATCCCCTGCTGACCGCCGACGCGGTCACCCGGCGCTTCGGCGGCCTGACCGCCGTCAACGGCGTGTCGCTGGCATTGCAACGCGGTGAAGTGCATGCCGTCATCGGCACCAACGGCGCGGGCAAGTCGACCCTCATCAACATCCTGTCCGGCGAACTGGCGCCCAGCAGCGGCCAGGTGTCGCTGGGCGGGCGCGACATCACCGCCTGGGGCCAGCCCGAGCGCGCCCGCGCCGGCCTGGGCCGCAGCTACCAGCGCTCGACCCTGTTCCCGGAACTAAGCGTGTTCGAGAACTGCCGGCTGGCCGCTCAGGCGCGGCGCCAGCGCTTCTGGCACTGGTGGCGGCCGGCCTCGGCCTGCGCGGTCAGCGCCGACCTGGCCGCGCAGGCGCTGGAGCGCACCGGCCTGGCGGCCGACGCCGCGCGGCCGGCGGGCCTGCTGCCGCATGGCCGCAAGCGCCAGCTCGAGATCGCCATGTGCCTGGCCGGCGAACCGCGGGTGCTGCTGCTGGACGAGCCGCTGGCGGGCATGGGCCCGGAGGAAACCGACCGCATCCTGGCGCTGCTGCAGACGCTCAAGGCCAACCACGCCATCCTGCTGGTGGAGCACGACATGGACGCGGTGTTCCGCATCGCCGACACCATCACGGTGATGGTCAACGGCAGCAGCATCGCCAGCGGCGACCCGGCGCGGATCCACGCCAATGCCGAGGTTCGCACCGCCTACCTGGGCGAGGACCTGGACGGAGCACACCCATGCGCGCACTGATCGAAGCCGACGGCCTGCACGTGTACTACGGCGCCAGCCACGTGCTGCGCGGCGTCGGCCTGCGCATCGGGGCCGGCGAGTCCGTGGGACTGGTGGGCCGCAACGGCATGGGCAAGACCACGCTGATCCGCAGCCTGGTCGGCCAGGTGCGCAGCGCCCAGGGCCGCGTAGCGGTGCGCGGCGCCGACTGCACCCGCGCCCGGCCGCACTCCATCGCGCAGATGGGCGTGGCCTACGTGCCCGAGGGCCGCGGCATCTTCCCCAACCTGAGCGTGCGCGAGAACCTGCTGGTGGCGGCGCGCGCCGGCGAACAGGGACGGCGCGACTGGACCTATGCGCGGGTACTGGAGACCTTTCCGCGCCTGACGGAACGGCTGGGCCATGGCGGCCAGCAGTTGTCGGGCGGCGAGCAGCAGATGCTGGCGATCGGCCGGGCATTGATGACCAACCCCGACCTGCTGATCCTGGATGAAGCCACCGAAGGCCTGGCGCCGCTGATCGTGGCCGAGATCTGGAGGATCATCCGGCAGATCCGCGCCACCGGCATGTCGACGCTGATCGTCGACCGCAACTACCGCGCGGTGCTGGCGCACACCGACCGCTGCCTGGTGATGGAAAAGGGATTGATCGTGCAGGACGGCGACAGCGCGGCGCTGGCCGCCGCGCCCGAACAGCTGACGCGCTACCTGGGCGTCTGATTGCCCCGCGCCGCCTGCTCGCGGCGCGGGGCGGGCGCGTCAGATCAGCGCTTCGATCAGGAACGGACCGCGGCGCTTCAGGCCGTCCTGCAAGGCGCGGGCGAAGCCTTCCACGGTATCGACGCTGACCGCCTCCACGCCCATGCCGCGCGCCAGGTGCGTCCAGTCCAGATACGGCTCTTCCAGGTCGAGCATGCGGCGCGCGTTGCGGCCCGGCTCCTGCACGCCCACGTTCTTCATTTCGCCGTGCAGCGTGGCATAGGAACGGTTGGCCAGGATCACCGTCAGGCAGTCCAGGTTCTCGCGCGCCTGCGTCCACAGCGCCTGCAAGGTGTACATGCCGCTGCCGTCCGCCTGCAGGGTGATGACCTTGCGGTCCGGGCAGGCCACCGCCGCGCCGGCCGCCATCGGCAGGCCGATGCCGATGGCGCCGCCGGTCAGCATCAGCCAGTCGTGCGGCGCGCTGCTGGCGCTGTAGATCGGGAATTCGCGGCCCTGGGTGATCGACTCGTCGCAGACGATGGCGTTCTCGGGCAGGTGGTGCGCCACCAGGATGTTGACGGCGGCGCCGGTCAGCTTGCCGCTGGCCGGCACCTCGTAGGCCGGCGCGGGCGCCGCCAGGCGCGGCGCGTCGGCGGCGATGCCGAGTTCGTCGGCCAGCCACTCCAGCGCGTGCGCCAGGTCCTGCTCGACGGTGGCCAGCACGATCTTCTCGCAATCCTCGGGCGCCAGCAGGCTGGGCTTGCCGGGATAGGCGAAAAAGCCCACCGGCGCCTTGGCGCCGACCAGCACCAGGTGGCGCACGTCCTTGAGCTTGGCCACGGCCAGGTCGATCGGGTACGGCAGCCTGTCCACCGGCGTGCGGTCGCCGCCGCGCTCGATGCGGCGGTTGGAGGTTTCGGACAGCAGCCGCACGCCGGTGGCGCGGGCGATGCGGCCGGCGGCCTTGAGGGCGCGTTCGCGCAGCGCGGTGCTGCCCAACAGCAGCGTGGTGGTTTCGCCGGAACGGATCGCCTTGGCGGCGGCGCGCACCGCCTCGACCGTGGTGTGCGGCACGGCTTCGTCGACCACCTTGACCACCGCGGTGTCCGCCGGCAGTTCGGTCCAGGCGGAGTTGGCCGGCAGGATCAGGGTGGCGATGTTGCCCGGATGGCGGCGCGCCACGGTGATGGCCTCGGCGGCGTCAGCCGACATCGATTCGGCCGACATGCCGCGCTTGACCCAGTGCGACATGGGCCGCGCCACGCCTTCGACGTCGCTGGTGAGCGGGGCGTCGTACTGCACGTGGTAGGTGGCGTGGTCGCCGACGATGTTGACCATCGGCGTGCGCGCGCGCTTGGCGTTGTGCAGGTTGGCCAGGCCGTTGCCCAGGCCCGGCCCCAGGTGCAGCAACGTCGCCGCCGGCTTGTCGGCCATGCGCGCGTAGCCATCGGCGGCGCCCGTCACCACGCCTTCGAACAGGCCCAGCACGCAGCGCATCTTCGGTTTGCGATCCAGCGCCGCGACGAAGTGCATCTCGGACGTGCCCGGGTTGGCAAAGCAGACGTCCACATCATTGGCCAGAAGGGTATCGCAAAGACTATCAGCGCCGTTCATCGTGTTTCCCTGGTTGTAGGTGTTGGCTCGGGCCGGCGGCTGCTTGCCGGCCCGATAGGCATGATAGGTAGCGTAGCGCAAACCGGGTAGAGCCATTTGCGCGGGTCGGCATGGAACCATTCCCCAGGTTCCGGCAACCGGAATTCAGGCCGCTCCCAAGGCGGTGCCGCCAGGAGAAGGCCGCGCCTACGCCAGGATCTGTCCCAGAAATGCCTGCGCCCGCTCCGAACGCGGCGCCCGGAAGAAATTGTCCGGCGTGTCGGTCTCGACGATCGCGCCCTGGTCCATGAACACCACCCGGTCGCCCACCTCCCGCGCGAAGCCCATCTCGTGGGTCACGCAGACCATGGTCATGCCCTCGCGCGCCAGCGCCACCATGGTGTCCAGCACCTCCTTGACCATCTCCGGATCGAGCGCCGAGGTCGGCTCATCGAACAGCATGATCTTGGGCTGCATGCACAACGCGCGGGCGATTGCCACGCGCTGCTTCTGGCCGCCGGACAACTGGCCCGGATACTTGGCGGCGTGCTGCGGGATCTTGACGCGCTCCAGGTACTGCATGGCGCGGCTTTCCGCCTCCGCCGGCGCCACGCCCTTGACCAGCATCGGCGCCAGCGTGCAGTTTTCCAGCACCGTCAGGTGCGGGAACAGGTTGAAGTGCTGGAACACCATGCCCACCTCGGCGCGGATGCGCTCGATGTTGCCGACGTCGTCGTTCAGCTCGATGCCGTCGACCACGATGGTGCCCTGCTGGTGCTCTTCCAGCCGATTCAGCAGGCGGATGGTGGTGGACTTGCCCGAGCCGGACGGGCCGCACAGGATCAGCTTTTCACCGGGGCGGACCTCCAGGTCCAGCCCGTCCAGCACCTTGAAATCGCCATACCATTTGGATACGCCCCGCATCGTGATGATCGGCGCCGCGTAGTTCAATCCGTCCATCGCGTCAGGCCTTGGAAATGTCATGGTTGTCGCCGGCGCCGCTCCAGTAGCCCGGCACGGTCAGGCGCTTTTCCGAGCGCCGGAACAGATAGGCCAGCACGCTGCACAGCGCAAAATAGATGACGCCCACCATGGTGTAGACCGTCAGCGCCTGGAAGGTCGCGCCCGCCAGCATTTCGCCGGCGCGCATCAGTTCGTAGACACTGATCACCGCCACCAGCGAGGTCTCCTTGACCAGCACCAGCGCGTAGTTGCCCAGCGCCGGGAAGATGGTGCGCAGCGCCTGCGGCAGCACGATGCGCTGCAGCCGCTGCGTGCGCCGCAACCCCAGCGCGCGCGCCGCCTCGTACTGGCCGGCATCCACCGACTGGATGCCGCTGCGGAACAGCTCGGCCAGGTAGGCGCCGAAATTCAGCGTCAGCCCCAGCACGCCGGCCACGAAGCCGTTGATCACCACGCCTAGCTCCGGCAGGCCGTAGTAGATGTAGAACAGCTGCAGCAGCAGCGGCGTGCCACGGATGATGTCGATGTAGACGCGCGCGGCGCGGCTCAGCGCCGGCCGCCGCGACAGGCGGCACAGGCACACCACCAGGCCCAGCGCCACCGCCAGGAAAGCCGAACAGAAGAACAGCGCCAGGGTCCAGAGCGTGCCCTCGGCCAGGGGACTCAGGTACATGCGCAACGTAGCGAAATCCAATTCTTGCTCCTTAACTCGTGCTGCTGATCCGTGCGGCGGCGGCCCTACTTGCTGAGCAGGTCGGACACGCCCCACTTCTGCCCGATGGCGGCGAGTTCGCCGTTGCGCTTCATCTCGGCCAGCGCGGCGTTGACGGCCTCCAGCAGCGCCGTGTTGCCCTTCTGCACCGCCATGCCCACCTGCCACTTGCGCTGCGGCTGGTAGCCGGTGTCCAGCTTCACGCCCGGGATGTTCTTGGTCTTGATCTGGTAGATGATGCTGGGCGGATCGACGATGCCCAGGTCGACGCGGCCGGCGCGCACGTCGGCCAGCAGCGTGGAATAGTCCTGGTAGGTCGAGACCTTGGTGCCGGGCATGTCCTTGATCATGTTGAACTGCACCGAGTCCACCAGCACGCCGACCTTCTGGCCCTGCATGTCCTCGAACTTGGCGTAGCGGCGGGTGGCCTTGTCGCTGACCACGATGCCCTCGCCCCATTCGTACACGGGCGCCGAAAAGTCGATGGCGCGGGCCCGCTCCTCGGTGATGAACAGCGGCGCCGACATCAGATCGGCGCGGCCCGAGGTCAGCGTCGGAATCAGGCCCGAGAACGGCACGTCGGCCAGCTTGTCGCTCGCGCCCAGGTGCTTGGCGACCGCGGCGGCCACGTCCACCATGATGCCTTCGAGCCGGTTCGACTGCGGGTTCTTGAAGCCGTGCGGCGGCGCCGACGCGGTGGTGACCACGTTCAAGGTCTTGTCGGCGCGCACCTCGTCGAGCGTGCGCGCCATGCTGGCGCCGGCCTGGGCCAGCAACGCGGCCGAAGCCAGGCCGAGCAGGATGGATTTGAGTTTCATGCAATTCCCCTTGTATGAAATGGATGCCGCAATGCGCCGGTTCAGTCCGGACGTCCTTGCGGGTACTGCCGTACCGCCACCGCCGCCAACGCGCAGAATTCCTGCATGACGGTGGCGGCCAGGAACGCCGTGGCGCCCTGCACGTCCTGCGGCGGCGAAACGGTATTGACGTCGAAGGCCACGAAGTTGAGTCCGGCCAGCTGGCGCAGCAGGGCCAGCCCTTCCTTGGGCGACAGGCCGCCCCACTCCGGCGTGCAGACGCCGGGCGCGCAGGACGGGTCGAAGATGTCCATGTCGAAGCACAGGTACACCGGCCTCTCGCCGATCTGTTGCTTGATGGCGTCGAGCGCGCCCTTCTGGTCCTCGTCGAACTCGTCGAAGGGCATGATGGTGTAGCCGACCTCGCGGCCGAACTCGATGACGCCCGGCATGAACGAACTGCCGCGTGTGCCCACGTGGAAGCTGCGCCGCACGTCCAGCAGGCCTTCCTCGGCGGCGCGGGTGAAGGTGGTGGCGGTGTTGTAGCCAGGGATCGGATAGGTGTCGGTGTGCGAGTCGAAATGCAGCACCACGAAGTCCGGGTGGCGTTGCGCCACGGCGCGCAGTTGCGGCAGCGTCACGGCGCCGTCGCCGCCCATCGAGATCGGGATCGCGCCGGCGTCGAGGATGGCGCCGATGCCGGCCTCGATCAGCGGGTACGACGCGTCCGGATCGCCGGGATGGCAGGCCACGTTGCCGACGTCGATCACGCGCAGGAACTCGGGCGGATTGTCGATGCCATGGCGGCGGAAGATGTCCACCGGCCGCAACAGCCGCGACTGTTCGCGGATCGCGTCCGGCCCCTGGCGCGAACCGACCCGGAACGGATGCGTGCCGCAGTCGAACGGGATGCCCACGACGCAGGCGCGCGCGGCGCCGGTTCCGGCGGCGCGGGCCGGCGGCAGGCCCATGAATCCCGACACGGGATGAAAGCGGACTTCGGCGGACGACGGCACAGCGCGGCTCCTTGGCGACGGCCCGCAAACGAGTGGCGGACCGAAATTTTAGATTCGATCAAATCGCTATACGATACGATCGTGTCAAAAATAGATTAACGCGCGCGCCAATGCCTCGCCAATTAGGGTGTTCCCCCTGATTGGAAAATTAATATCCGATCAAAACAGTATGGAATTGGCGCAACGGCGCACCCGGCTGGTGCATCGCCAACGCCCTGAATCAGCGCTTCGAATCAGCCCCCTCGGTTCGCGCCCGCGGGGACAATGCCCCAAGGCCGCGCCCGTGACGGAACGCCACCGCGATCAGGCCTCGTCGTCGTCCAGCGGCGCGGCGCGCAAGGCGCCCCCCGGCGGTTCGAGTTCGTAGAACGGATGCGAGCGCCCCAGCGTGCGCGACGCGCTGATGGCGTGCGCCGTCTCCACCACCTGCGGCCCGAACACGGCCTGCGCCTGCTCGAACGACCAGCGGCTCGACGGCACCGAGACATTGACGGCGCCCTGCGGCGTGCCGCCCGCATCCAGCACCGCCGCGCTGACGGTGATGTCGCCCGGATAGAACTCGCCGTTGGAACGCGCGTAGCCATGGCGGCGCGCGAATTCCAGTTCGGCCAGCAGCGCGTCCAGGTCGGTGATCGTGGCCGCGGTATACGCCTTGCGCTCACAGCGTTCCAGCAGCCCGCGCGCCACCTGCGGATCGAGCCGCGCCAGCACCGCGCGCCCCGCCGCCGTGCAATACAGCGGCAGCCGCATGCCGACCGGCATGTTGACGAACATTTCCTTGTGAGTGGCGAAGCGCGCCACGTAGACCATGTCCAGCCCGTCGGGCTCGGCCAGGCTGCAGGTTTCCTGGCAGTTGCGGTTGAGCGCGTGCAGGAACGGATTGCCGCCCAGCACCAGCGCGCTGGTCTGCACGTACTTCATGCCCAGCTCCAGCGACCACGGGCCCAGCGAGAACTTCTTGCTGGCCGGGTCCTTGCGCAGGTAGCCCAGCGTCCACAGCGTATGCGTGAAGCGCTGCACCGAACTCTTGCTCAGGCCGGTGGCCTCGGCCAGCTCCGGCAGCGTCATCGCCGGCCGCCCTTCGCTGAAGGCCCGCAGCACGGAAACGCCGCGCGCCAGCGCGGCGATGAACAAGGGGGAATCCTCGGGTCGGGTCTGCGTCATGGCGCGGGATGCGTCCGGTGGAAAAGCGCATAGCGTACCGCATAACGGTGCAGCCATATCGCATGACGATCCTGTCATCTATCCCCGAGGCCGCCCATCAAACAAAACGGCCCGCGCGAGGCGGGCCGTCCAGGGTCACCTCACCGCGTTCAGCGGATCGGCCACGGGTACATCGCGCCGCCCTTGCTCCACAGCGCGTTGGTGCCGCGTTGCAGGCCCAGCTTGCTGTCCTTGCCGACGTTGCGCTCGAACACTTCGCTGTAGTTGCCCACGGCCTTGATGGCGTTGTAGGCCCACTTCTCGTCCAGGCCCATGTTCTTGCCGGCGCCCGGCGTCACGCCCAGGATGCGCGCCACGTTGGGGTTGTTGCTCTTGAGCATCTCGTCCACGTTCTTCTGCGTGATGCCGTATTCCTCGGCCTCCAGCAGCGCGAACAGCGTCCAGCGGACGATGCCCAGCCAGTTCTCGTCGCCCTGGCGCACCATGGGGCCGAGCGGCTCCTTGGAGAAGCGTTCCGGCAGGATCTCGTAGTCGTCCGGCTTGGCGACCTGCGTGGCGCGCACGGCGGCCAGCTGCGAGGCGTCGTCGGTGAAGGCATCGCAACGGCCCGACTCGAAGGCGCGCACGACTTCGGTGACCTTGTCGATCACGACCGGCTTGAATTCGATGTTGTTGGCGCGGAACCAGTCGGCCAGGTTCAGTTCGGTGGTGGTGCCCGGCTGCACGCAGACGGTGGCGCCGTTCAGTTCCTTGGCGCTTTTCACGCCCAGCTTCTTGTTCACCAGGATGCCCTGGCCGTCATAGAAGCTGGCGGCCACGGCCGACAGGCCCAGCGAGGTGTCGCGGGTCTGCGTCAGCGTGACGGTGCGCAGCAGCACGTCGACTTCGCCCGATTGCAGCGCGGTGAAGCGTTGCTGGGTCGACAGCGCGGTGCCCTTGAATTTGGTCGGGTCGCCGAACACGGCGGCGGCGACGGCGCGGCAGATGTCCACGTCCATGCCTTCCCATTCGCCCTTGCTGTTGGTGGCCGAGAAGCCCGAAACGCCGTCGGTCAGGCCGCACTGCACGTAACCCTTCTTCTTGACCGCATCCAGCGTGGGGCCGGCCACCGCTGCCTGGGATGCACATGCCAGGGCGAGCGCGCCGGCAGCAAACGAAATCAACCGCTTCATTATTGCTTCTCCTGAATTAGATGCCCGCGCCGGCCTGTAGGCCCGCTGCGGCTGAAACCGAGCCCATGCTTTGCGGGCCGGCCGCCAGATTACGCGATGTCCACGGCGTGAACAACGCACACCGGCCTAGTGGAAACCCGAGTAGCAAACCGTTTGGGAGATGCACGCGAAGTCCGGTGATCGAACTTTATCGCGGGGTCCGCGCGGCGGTTGGCCGGACCCTGCGTGCCATACTTTTTTCGCGTCCTGACCGCCAGGAAACGCGATCACCATCCCTCAGGAAAACCGGCCGCGCCACTACAAAAAACCCGGGGCGCGCGTCGGCATTCGGCCGATTCATGGAGGAGACAAATCCATGGCACTTGCAAGGAAACCGCAGCCCAGCCACCGCGCGGCAAGACATCGCCGCAACGCCCTCAAGACCCTGCTCTGCACCGCCGTGGCCGCCATCGGCCTGGCGGCCGGCCCCGTCCACGCGGACGACTGGCCCAGCAAGCCGATCAAGGTCATCGTGCCCTACACGCCCGGCGGCTCCACCGACATCGTCACCCGCATCGTGATGGAAAAGCTCGGCCCGCGCCTGAAGCAGACCATCATTGTCGAGAACCGCCCCGGCGCCAACAGCAGCGTGGGCGCGTCGGTGGCCGCCAAGGCCGATCCCGACGGCTACACCTTCCTGTCGATCCTGCCCGCCTACATCATCAACTTCCATCTCTACAAGCTGGCCTACAAGCCCGAGGACCTGACGCCGGTGGCGCAGATGGCCGACCTGCCACTGTTCCTGTTCGTGTCGCAGGACCTGCCCGTCAACAGCGTGGCCGAGCTGGTGGAATACGCCCGCAAGCATCCGGACAAGCTCACCTACGCGTCCAGCGGCAACGGCTCCAGCGCCCACCTGACCGGCGCCGATTTCGCGCTGCGCAACAAGATCACCATGACGCACGTGGCCTACAAGGGCAGCGCGCCGATCCTGACCGACCTGCTGGGCGGCCGCGTGTCGATGGTGTTCGACCCGATCCTGGTGCCGATGCAGTACGTCAAGCAGAACCGCCTGAAGGCGCTGGGCTTCACCGGCCGGCAGCGCTGGCCGACCGAGCCGTCGATACCCACCATGGAGGAAGCCGGCATGCCGGGCTTCGTCACCGGCTCGTGGGCCGGCCTGATGGCGCCGGCCAACACGCCCAAGCCGATCATCGAACGCATGGCGCGCGAGATCAGCGAGATCGTGCGGGAGCCGGACGTGCGCCAGAAATTCCTGGATGCCGGCTTCCTGCCGGCCAGCGGCCCGACCGCCGAGTTCGCCGAGCTGATGCGGCAGGACTCGGCGCGCTACGCCGAGATCATCAGGCAGGCCCGCATCTCGGTGGATTGAGCAACACGGGGCGCCCGCCCGGCGCCCCACTGGAAACCAAGACGATGATCGACAAGTTCCTCGACACTCCCGCGGCCGCCGTGGCCGACATCCATGACGGCGCCACCGTGCTGGTCAGCGGCTTCGGCGGCGCCGGCATGCCCACCGAACTGCTGCACGCCCTGATCGAGCAGGGCGCGCGCGAACTCACCGTGGTCAGCAACAACGCCGGCAACCACGAGACCGGCCTGGCCGCGCTGATCAAGGCCGGCCGCGTGCGCAAGGTGATCTGCTCGTTTCCCAAGGCATCGCATTCGTGGGTCTTCGACGACCTGTACCGGCGCGGCGCCATCGAACTGGAATGCGTGCCGCAGGGCACCATCGCCGAACGGCTGCGCGCCGCCGGCGCCGGCCTGGGCGGCTTCTTCACCCCCACGGCCTACGGCACCGAACTGGCCACCGGCAAGGAGACCCGCATCATCGACGGCCGCGGCCATGTCTTCGAAACCCCGTTGCACGGCGACTTCGCGCTGGTCAAGGCCGACCTGGCGGACCGCTGGGGCAACCTCACCTACCGCAAGAGCGCGCGCAACTTCGGCCCCATCATGTGCATGGCCGCCAAGACCGCCATCGTGCAGGTGCGCGCCAGCGTGGCGCTGGGCGAGCTGTCGCCCGAGGCCGTCGTCACGCCCGGCATCTTCGTGCAGCGCGTCACCCGGGTGGCCCACGCCGCGTTCTCCAGCTGAAGGAATCCTCATGCCCACTCCCCTGAACCGCGAAGCCATGGCGCGACGCCTGGCGCAGGACATTCCCGACGGCAGCTACGTCAACCTGGGCATCGGCATGCCGGTGCTGGTGGCCGCGCAACTGCCGGCCGGCCGCGAGATCGTGCTGCACAGCGAAAACGGCATCCTCGGCATGGGCCCGCCGCCCGCCGAAGACCGGATCGACCTGGACCTGATCAACGCCGGCAAGCAACCGGTGACGCTGCTGGACGGCGGCGCCTATTTCCATCACGCCGACTCCTTCGCCATGATGCGCGGCGGCCACCTGGACATCTGCGTCATGGGCGGCATGCAGGTCGCGGCCAACGGCGACCTGGCCAACTGGTCGCTCGCCAGGCCGGGCGAGGCGCCCGCCGTGGGCGGCGCCATGGACCTGGCGGTGGGCGCGCGCCGCGTCTACATCCTGATGGAACACAACAGCAAGGACGGCTCGCCCAAGATCGTCGAACGCTGCACCTATCCGCTGACCGGCGCCGGCGTGGTCGACCGCATCTACACCGACCTGGCCGTGATCGACGTCACGCCCGACGGTCTGCGGGTCCGCGATATGATCGACGGCATGACACTGACCGCGCCGCAGGCGCGCACCGGCGCCCCGCTGCGCGCAGGCTGATGCTGCCCAACCTTCCCCCGCCCGGCTACGCCGCGCCCCTCGCCCCCGAAGACCATCCCGACCAGTTGCGCGGCGATCCGGACTACATGCTGACGCTGGCGCGCGGCCTGCACGTGATCCGCGCCTTCGGCACCCGCCGCCATCCGCAGACCGCGGCCGAGCTGGCGCGCCGCGCCGGCCTGCCGCGCGCGGTGGTGCAGCGCTGCCTGCACACGCTGATCCTGCTGGGCATCGCCGAACAGCACGGCCGCCAGTACATCCTGACGCCGCGCATCCTGGGGCTGGGCTACGCGTACTTCTCGTCCACGCCATTCGTGTCGCTGGCGCAGCCGGTGCTGGAGGAACTGAGCGCCACCGTCAACGAGACCTGCGCGCTGGCCATCATGGAAGGGCACGAGATGCTGTACCTGGCGCGCTCGGAAGTGAACCGCCTGCTGGCCACCTCGATGGGACTGGGCAGCAGGCTGCCGGCCTATTGCACCTCGATCGGCCGGGTGCTGCTGGCGCAGTTGTCCGAGCCGGCCCTGGCGCGCTACTTCGCCGCCATCGACTTGCAGCCGTACACCGAATTCACGCTGACCACCGAAGCGCGGCTGCGGGCCGAGCTGGCGCGCATCCGCGAGCAGGACTACGCGGTGGTCGACCAGGAGCTGGAATTGAATGTGCGCGCCATCTCGGTGCCGGTGCGCTCGGCCAGCGGCAAGGCCTGCGGCGCCGTCAACGTCAGCGTCAAGGCGGCGCGGGTACCGCTGGAACGATTGACGGGGGAATTCCTGGCGCCGATGCGCCAGGCGGTGGCCAGGATCGGGGAATTCCTGGCGGCCTGAACGGCCGCCCCCGCCTTACAGGTCGGTGGTGTCGAGCGTGAACGCGGCGGCGGCGCGGCCGATGCGGTCGTTGACCGCGTGCCACGCGTCATCGGCCGGCGGCGCCTGCACGATGATGCGCGCGAAGCCCTGGCCGTCCAGATCACGCAGCAAGGCGTACAGCGCCTGGGCGTAACGCGCCGGATCGGCCGGCACCTGTTGCCACTGGATGCGCGCATCGACGGCCGCCGGCGGCGGCGTGTACGCCACCACCACGACCTTGCCCGGGGGCAGGCCGCGGCCTTGCAGCGCGGCTTGCAGGCGCGCATCGGACGCCAGCTCCAGCGCGGTGCGCGGCGCATAGTGCGCCTTGAGCGTGCCCGAGGCGCGCGGCGCGGCGGCGTCGGGCGCGAACACTTGCACGCCCAGCACCGCCTCGATCTGCGCGGCGCTGATATGGCCGGGGCGCAGCAGCACCGGGCCGGCGCCGCGGTCCAGCCGCGACAGGTCCAGGATGGTGGATTCGATGCCGACCTCGGAGGCGCCGCCCTCCAGCACCGGCATGCCGGCCGCGACCTCGTCGGGGAATTCGCTGCGGACGTGGTCGGCGCGGGTCGGCGAGACCTGGCCGAACTTGTTGGCCGACGGCGCGGCCACGCCGCCCTGCCCGTTCGGCTTGCCGGCCGCGAACGCCGCCAGCAGCGCCTGCGCCACCGGATGCGAGGGGCAGCGGATGCCGATGCTGTCCTGGCCGCCGCTGACGGTGTCGGCGATGTGCGGCGCGCGCTTGAGGATCAGCGTCAGCGGACCGGGCCAGAAGGCGTCGATCAGCAGGCGCGCCTCGGGCGGCACGTCGGCCGCCCAGTACGACAGGTCGCCCTGCGGCGCGATGTGCACGATCACCGGATGGTTCGACGGCCGGCCCTTGGCGGCGTAGATCTTGCCCACCGCCCGCGGGTTCTCGGCGTCCGCGCCCAGGCCGTAGACGGTCTCGGTCGGGAACGCGGCCAGCTCGCCGGCCAGCAGGCGCCGGGCGGCGTCGGCGATGTCCGCGGCGCTGGCGGAGTCGAACGAAGCAGACATGGCGTTACTCGGGCGCCTGCATGCCCAGCGCGGCGGCCACGCGCGCCGCGTCGGCCTGGGCCTGTTGCAGCGTCGGCGCGACGATGGTGACGTGGCCCATCTTGCGGCCGCGGCGCGCCTCGCGCTTGCCATACAGGTGCAGCTTGGCCGTGGGCACCGCCAGCGCGGCGGCCCAGTCGGGCTCGCGCTGCGCGTCGCCGGTGGCCGACGGATACCAGATGTCGCCCAGGATGTTCAGCATCACGGCCGGCGCCAGCAGGTCGGTGCCGCCCAGCGGCAGGCCGGCCATGGCGCGCGCCTGCTGCTCGAACTGGCTGGTGAGGCAGGCGTCCATGGTGTAGTGGCCGCTGTTGTGCGGACGCGGCGCGATCTCGTTGACGATCAGGCTGCCGTCCTTGAGCACGAAGAATTCCACGCACAGCACGCCGTGGTAGCCCAGGCCCTGCGCGATGGCCTGCGCGGCCGCGGTGGCCTGCGCCTGGCGTTCGGCATGGGCGGCGTCGAGCTTGACCGGCGCCGCCGTCGACACGGCCAAGATGCCGTCGCGGTGGACGTTGCGCGCCACTGGGAACACCACGCTGGCGCCGTCGAAACCGCGCGCGATCACGACCGAAATTTCGTAGTCCAGCGGCATCAGCGCTTCCAGCACGCAGGCCACGCCGCCGAACTCGGCGAACGCGGCCAGCGCGGCCTCGCGCGTGTCGATGCGGGCCTGGCCCTTGCCGTCGTAACCCAGGCGCGCGACCTTGAGGATGCCGGGGAACAGGCTGTCGGGCGCGGCGCGCAGGTCGGCTTCGCTGCGGATGGCGGCGTGCGGCGCGACCGGGATGCCCTGGCTGGCGATGAAGGCCTTCTCGGCGATGCGGTCCTGCACGATGGCGACCGCGTCGGCGGCCGGGCTGACGCGGCAGCGCGCCGCCAGCGCGCGCAGGCTGTCTGCCGGCACGTTCTCGAATTCGGTGGTGACGGCCTGACAGGTCTGCGCCAGGCGCGCGAGGCCGTCTTCGTCGTCATAGGCGGCCTGGATGTGCAGGTCCGCCACCATGCCCGCCGGGCATTCGGCGGCCGGGTCCAGCACCGCGACCTTGTAGCCCAGGCTTTGCGCCGCGTGGCAGAACATGCGGCCCAGCTGGCCGCCGCCCAGCAGGCCGAGCCAGCCGCCGGGGGCAATGGTGAAAGCAGTCGATTGCGTCATACGGATCAAGCCTCGGGCGGAACCTTCATGTCGCGCGCGGCCTGCGTCTGGCGCGCGCGGAATGCCACCAGCTTCTTGTGCAGGCCGGCATCGGTGCCCGCCAGCGTGGCGATCAGGTGCAGCGCGGCGTTGGCGGCGCCGGCCTCGCCGATGGCGAAGGTGGCGACCGGCACGCCCTTGGGCATCTGCACGATGGACAGCAGCGAATCCTCGCCGCGCAGGTACTTGGACGGCACCGGCACGCCGAACACCGGCACTTCGGTCAGGGCCGCCATCATGCCCGGCAGGTGGGCCGCGCCGCCGGCGCCGGCGATGATGCCGCGCAGGCCGCGATCAAACGCAGCGGCGCCGTATTCGGCCATGTCCTGCGGCATGCGGTGCGCGGAGATCACGCGCGCCTCGTGCGGCACGCCGAAGTCTTCCAGCATGGTGACCGCGTGCTTCATGACCTCCCAATCGCTGGAAGAACCCATAATCACGCCCACCACGGGGGTGGCGTCTGCCGCTGCGGAAGTCTTGGCTGTCATAACCGGTGTCGAGTCGTTGAAAGGCTGCGGCCAGGCCGCGAAACCCGGTATTTTACCCGGCGCCGGCGGCAGCCTATGGCGTGGCGCCGGATCCCAGCCAGAGATAGCCCGTGGGATTGTCCGGGCAGGGCCCGAAACCGCATTGCAGCGTGGTGCTGCCCAGGTTGGCCAGGACCGTGATGAAAAACAGGGCCATGACCAGCATGCCCAGCGCCGGCACCGGCCGCTTGAGCATGTTGTCGCCCCACTTGCGGTCGGCCGACAGCATGATCACGCAGAACACGATCAGGCCGCAGAAGGCGATGAAGGCCCAGGTATAGAAGTGCAGGCCGAGGAACGGCGTGCCGTAGCCGGGATCGCCGGGGGCGATGTGCAGCAGGATCTGCCGGCCCGACGCCACCATGCCGCCCAGCGCGGCGGCGATGGTCATGGCGTAGTGCATGGGCGACGGCCCCAGCCGCAGGTTCAGCAGCAGCCCCACCCCGGCCAGCATGAAGGCCACCCGTTGCAGCAGGCACAGCGGGCACGGCACTTCGTCATAGGCGAATTGCCAGGCGAAGGCCATGACCAGAATGGCCGTCACGGCCAGCAGGGCCAGGCCGTTGAGCAGGCGCGAACCGCGCGCCGGATTGCGGGAAAAGATCATGGCGGCGGACCTAGAGCGACAGCGCCAGCGGACTGGTCATGTGGAACTGGCACCACGCGGCGAACACCCCCAGGGTGATCAGCCAGAAGGCGACGCAGGGTCGGCGCTTGCCCAGCAGGCCGAACCACACGGCGATCAGGCCGGTCAGGAAAGGCAACATCATGATCATGCGCAGCTCCTTTCTACATCCGGCGGGCATGGCGCCCTGGCGGCGGCTGCGGGCCGCGTCGTCCGGCAAGTTGGCAGAGGGGAAGCCGCGCGGGCGCGCCGGCTTCCGGGTGCAGGTTGCCGGCGAGTATAACGTAACAATAAGCAATAATTCTTACCGAAAAGCAGGGATTTCCCTGATCGGCGGCGCCTCGTGGACAAAAAAAACCGCCCGGCGGACGGGCGGCTTTTTCGAGGCGGGCGCGGATCAGGCGATCAGGCGATCCAGCGCTTCGCGGTACTTCGCGGCGGTCTTTTCCAGCACGTCCTGCGGCAGGCGCGGGGCGGGCGGGGTCTTGTCCCAGGTCTGGGTCTCGAGCCAGTCGCGCACGAACTGCTTGTCGAACGAGGGCGGGCTGATGCCGACGCGGTAGCCGTCGGCCGGCCAGAAGCGCGACGAATCCGGCGTCAGCACTTCGTCCATCAGGTACAGCGTGCCGTCGTCGTCCAGGCCGAACTCGAACTTGGTGTCGGCGATGATGATGCCCTTGGTGGCGGCGAACCTGGCGGCCTCGGCGTACAGCTTGAGCGTGACGTCGCGGATGCGCTCGGCCATTTCCTGGCCGACTTCCTTGACCACGTGGGCGAAGTCGACGTTTTCGTCGTGCATGCCGAACTCGGCCTTGGCGGCCGGCGTGAAGATCGGCTCGGGCAACTGGCTGGCCTGCTGCAGGCCGGCGGGCAGCTTGATGCCGCACACGGCGCCGGTGGCCTGGTAGTCCTTCCAGCCGGAACCGATCAGGTAGCCGCGGGCCACCGCTTCCACCAGGATCGGCTTGAGGCGCTTGACCACCACGGCGCGGCCGCGCACCTGGTCGACTTCATCGGGCGCCACCACGTCTTCCGGCTTGATGCCGGTGGAGTGGTTCGGCAGGATGTGGGCCAGCTTCTGCAGCCAGAACTCGGTCAGTTCGGTCAGCACCTGCCCCTTGCCGGGGATGGGATCGTCGAGGATGACGTCGAACGCCGAAATGCGGTCCGACGCGACGATCAGCAACTTGTCGTCGCCCACCGCGTACATGTCGCGGACCTTACCGCGGCCCAGCAGCGGCAAGGACTTGATGCTGGATTGATGCAAAGCAGAAGTCACGGAAAAATGGCCTATGGCAAAAATGGGGGTCGCGCAAAGCGCATAGGTTACTGCAAATAGCCCCGTCTTGCCGGGCGGCGGACGGCGGGTTAGTCTGGCCGCGTTCCAATATATGCGCCGACCGCGGATCGCGTCACGGCGCCCCCTTTTCACCTGGAGGAGACACAGTCGTATGCAGGATGCAACCCAGAAACGCCCGCCCCACGCCGACGCGCAGGTCCACCTGACCGGTGGCTGCCAATGCGGCGCGGTGCGCTACGCGGTGACCGATGAACCCATCATGGCGGCCACCTGTCATTGCCGCGATTGCCAGTATTCCAGCGGCGGCGCGCCGGCCCACGCGCTGATCCTGCCGGCCGGCTCGATCACCCTGCTGCGCGGCAAGGCGCGCGAGCATCGCTACCAGGGCGATTCCGGCCACACCGTCATGCGCAGCTTCTGTGCGGACTGTGGCACGCCGCTGTTCGGCGGCTCGGAAGGCATGGCCTACGAGGTGGTGCGGGCCGGCTCGCTCGACGACCCCGAGGCCTTCCACACCCGCGTCAGCCTGTGGACCGACTCGGCGCCGTCCTGGCACCACGTCGACAAGACCGTGCCGAACTTCCCCCGCAACGCCCCGCCCGCCTGAGCCGGGCGCGACGCGCACGAAAAAAAAGGCGGGCCCGCGAGGGTCCGCCTTTTTTGCTGCCCGCCTCCCGGGGGAGGCGGCCGGCCACTTACTGAACCACCTGGGCCAGCTTGCCGGCGGCGTACTGGGCGGCGATTTCGGTCAGCGGCAGGGCCTTGATCTTGCTGGCGTTGCCGGCGGTGCCGAATTCCGTGTAGCGAGCCACACAGATCGCCTTGGCGGCGGCGCGGGCCGGCTTCAGGTATTCGCGCGGGTCGAACTTCTCGGGGTTCTCGGCGAAGAAGCGGCGGATGGCGCCGGTCATGGCCAGACGGATATCGGTGTCGATATTGATCTTGCGCACGCCGTACTTGATGGCTTCCTGGATTTCCTCGACCGGCACGCCGTAGGTTTCCTTCATGTTGCCGCCGAATTCACGGATCTCGGCCAGCAGTTCCTGCGGCACGCTGGAGCTGCCGTGCATCACCAGGTGGGTGTTGGGCAGGCGGGCGTGGATTTCCTTGATGCGGGCGATCGACAGGATGTCGCCGGTGGGCTTGCGCGTGAACTTGTAGGCGCCGTGGCTGGTGCCGATGGCGATGGCCAGGGCGTCCAGCTGGGTGCGGCGCACGAAGTCGGCGGCCTGCTCCGGATCGGTCAGCAGCTGGTCCATGGTCAGCTTGCCGTCGGCGCCGTGGCCGTCTTCCTTGTCGCCTTCCATGGTTTCGAGCGAGCCCAGGCAGCCCAGTTCGCCCTCGACCGTCACGCCCAGCTTGTGGGCCACGTCCACCACCTTCTTGGTGACGTCGACGTTGTAGTCGTAGTCGGCGATGGTCTTGCCGTCTTCCTTCAGCGAGCCGTCCATCATGACGCTGGAGAAGCCCAGGTCGATGGCGCCCTGGCAGACCTTGGGCGACTGGCCGTGGTCCTGGTGCATGACCACGGGAATGTGCGGGTAGGACTCCACGGCGGCCTGGATCAGGTGCTTCAGGAAGCCTTCGCCGGCGTACTTGCGGGCGCCGGCCGAGGCTTGCATGATCACCGGGCTGTCGGTCTCCGCCGCGGCTTCCATGATGGCCTGGACCTGTTCCAGGTTATTGACGTTGAATGCCGGAATGCCGTAGCCGTGCTCGGCGGCGTGGTCGAGCAACTGGCGCATGGAGACTAGGGCCATGTGTGGTCCTCCTTAGGTACTGTCGATTGAAAGATGGTTGAAATCGAGCGGGATGGTGGGATTTTACGGGGGATTCGAAGAAAGGTCTTGAAACCGCCGGTATCCTATCCCTTCAGCCGATGCCACCGGCGCCGAACGCGCCAGCCCTCGCCCGTAGAGGGGGCTCCCGCCTCCCCCCGAAACGGGGGGCGGACGGAGCGACCTCCCCCATCTTGCCAACCGCCCCTAGGCCGTCCGGGGGACGGCGATCCGTCCGGCCCACGGCTGGGCCGCCTCCAGTTCAGCCGACAACGCCAGCACGACATCCTCGCGGCCATAGCGGCCGACCACCTGCACCCCGACCGGCAGGCCAGCGTCGGTCCAGACCAGCGGCAGGCTGGCCGCCGGCTGCCCGGACGCGTTGAACGCCGCCGCGAACGTGCCGTAAGAGGCCACCTTGCGGCGAAAATCCAGGAATGTGCCCCCGGCGGTGGAAAGCTCGCCCAGTTTCAGCGGCAGCTGGGTCAGGGACGGTGACAGGATGGCGTCGTAGCCTTCCATATAGCTGTCCAGGATGCGGCCGATGGCATGAAAGCGGTTGACGCTGGCGATGTAGTGCGCCGCGGACAGCCCCTTGCCGTAGTCGTAGCCCTGGCGCAACACCGGCTCCAGATCATCGTCGCGCAACGGCTGGCCGGTGAGGCCCAAGCGAGTGTCCACCGACACCACGATATTGCCCGCCAGCACATTGGCATGCGCCAGCACGAAGGCCTCGTAATCAATATCGGGCGGCGCGCCATCGACCACCTCGTGCCCCAGCGCCCGGCACAGTTCGGCCGCCCGCTCGACCGCCGCGATGCATTCGGGCGCCACCGGCACGCCATGCCAGGCGCTGCGCCAGACGACGATGCGCCGCTTGCGCGACGGCTCGGCCAGCAGTTTCAGATAGGAGGCGGGCGCGGCCGGCGCCGCGTAGGGAGCGCCCGGCTCGGGCGCCGCGATGGCGTCCAGCGCTGCGGCCGTGTCCCGCACCGAACGAGACAGCACGCCATCGGTCGCCAGGCCGCCCCAGCCCTCGCCGCGAAATGGCCCCATGGGCACGCGTCCGCGCGACACTTTCAGGCCATAGACGCCGCAAGCCGCGGCCGGGATGCGGATCGATCCGCCGCCATCGCTGCCGTGGGCCAGCGGGACGATGCCCGCGGCGACCGCCGCCGCCGCTCCGCCGCTGGAGCCACCGGACGAACGGCTCAAGTCCCAGGGGTTGCGGGTAGGACCGCCGTTGCGCCGCGCCTCGGTGGTGGGCGCCATGCAGAATTCCGGCACCGTGGTGCGCGCGAAGGCAATCAGGCCGGCCGCCTCGAAACGGTCGGCCAGTGTGGCGTTGCGGGGATAGGCGGTGTCGTTCAGCAGGCGCGAACCCAGGCTGGACGGAAAGCGCGTGTGCGCCAGCCCAGAATCCTTCAGCAAAAAGGGAATGGCGCGGAACGTGCCGGCCTGGCGCCAGGCGCGCGCCACCGCCAGGGACTCTTCATAGCGCTCATAGCACAGCGCGTTGAGCGCCGGCGCGCGTTCGCGCGCCAGCCTGATCGCGCAGGCCATGAGGTCCTCCGCGCCGACCTCGCGCCGCGCCAGCAAATCGGCCAGCGCCAGCCCGTCCAGCGCCTGATACTCGGTGTCACGCATACTGCTTGCTCCTGGTTGAAGACTCCGACAGCGCCGCCAGGTCGGGCTTGTTCCAGGCCTTGCCCGGCACCGATTCAATCAGGCGACGCGTGTATTCATGTTGGGGGTGATAGAAAATCGTGGCGGCTCGGTCCAGTTCCACCAGCTGGCCCTGGCGCATCACCGCGATGCGGTCGCAAATCTGGGCCGCAACGCGCAGGTCATGCGTGATGAACAGCACCGACAGGTCGAACTGGCCGCTGACGGTCTTGAGCAATTCGAGCACCTGCGCCTGGATCGACACATCCAGCGCCGAGACGGCCTCGTCGGCCACCAAAAGCCGCGGCTTGAGCGCCAGCGCCCGGGCGATGCCGACCCGCTGGCGCTGGCCGCCCGAGAACTGATGCGGATAGCGCTCGCCGGCGTCTCCGCCCAGCCCAACCAGTTCCAACAGCTCGCGCGCCTCGCGCAGCGCGGTCTTGCGGCTCTCGCCGAACGCGATCGGTCCTTGCGCCACGGCCTCAATGACGCGGTGACGCGGATTGAGCGACGCATACGGGTCCTGGAACACCATCTGGATCTGGCGCCGGTAGGGACGGAAATCGCGGGGCGCCATACCGACCAGTTCTCGGCCGTCCATCCGCACGCTGCCGCTGTCAGGCGCGATCAGGCCGATCAAAGTACGTCCCAGCGTCGATTTGCCGGAACCGGACTCTCCCACCAGCCCCAGCGTCTCGCCCTGGCGGATGTCCAGCGAGATGTCGCGCAGCGCGTCGACCCGCCGCCCGCCGGTGACGAAGGTCTTGCACAGGTTGGCCACGGACATCAGCGGCAACGCGGGCGCCGCCTCGTCCTTGCCTTCGGGTTTGTGCGGCACCGCCGCGATCAATTGGCGGGTGTAGGGATGCTGCGGCCGGTTCAGGATGTCGTCGGCCGCCCCCGATTCCACCACTTCGCCCTTGCGCATCACAACGATGCGGTGGGCGATGTCCGCCACCACGCCGAAGTCGTGGGTAATGAAGATGACACCGATGCCCATGCGGTGCTGGATGTCCTTGATAAGCGCCAGGATCTGCGCTTGCGTGGTGACGTCCAGCGCGGTGGTCGGTTCGTCGGCGATAAGCACGTCCGGCTCGAGCGCCAGCGCCATCGCGATCACGACACGCTGGCGCTGGCCGCCGGACAACTGGAACGGAAAGGCGTCATACATGGCCTGCGGATCGGGCAGCAGCACCTGGCCGAACAGTTCGAGCACCCGCTGTCGGCGGGCGGCGGCGTTCAGGTTGGTATGCCGCTCCAGCACCTCGTCGACCTGGCGGCCCACCCGCATGATGGGATTGAGCGCCGTCATGGGCTCCTGGAACACCATGCCGAAGCAACGGCCGCGCAGTCCATACCAGTCCGTGGCCGACAGGCCGACCAGATCGCGCCCGCCGTACAGGATCTGGCCCTGCGTGACGCTCAACTGGTCCGCCGGCAACAGGCCCATGATGGCGTGCGCCGTAACCGACTTGCCCGATCCCGACTCACCCACCACGCACAGGATCTCATTGCGGTTCACGGTGTAGGACACGCCCTGCACCACCGTCGGTCCGCCGTGGGCGGCCGTCACGCTGAGATCACGGATTTCAAGCAGCGCGCTCATCACGTCGTCCTCCTGCGGGCCAGTTTGGGATTGAGCGCGTCGTTCAGCGCTTCGCCGATCAGGTTGAGCGACAGCACGGTCAACAGGATCGCCACGCCCGGGAACACGCTCATCCACCAGGCGTCGCGCAGCACGCTGCGCGAGGCGCCGATGATGTAGCCCCAGGTCATCGCATTGGGGTCGCCCAGGCCCAGAAAGCTCAGGGCCGATTCCAGCAGGATCGAGCTGGCAATCATCAATGACCCCGACACGATCACGGGCGAAAGGCTGTTGGGCAGGATCTGCGTCAGGATGATGCGCAGGTTGGACTGACCCGACAGCATCGCCGCCTGCACGAATTCGCGATTCTTCAGGCTCATGAACTCCGCCCGCACCAGGCGCGCCAGCGGCGGCCACGAGACCACCGCGATGGCGAAGATCACCGTGGCCATGTTGGGTGTCAGGATGGCCACCAGCACCACTGCCAGGAAGAAACTGGGAATGGTCTGGAACAGTTCGATGAAACCGACGATGGCCTGGTCCACCCGACCGCCATAGAAACCGGCCAGCGCGCCGACCGTGATACCCACCAGGATGGAGACCGCCGTGGACACCGCGGCCAGCACCAGCGTGATGCGCGAGCCATAGGCGATGCCGGTGGCGATGTCGCGGCCCAGCGTGTCGGTGCCCAGCAAGGCGCCGTCGGACAACGGCGGCATGAAAGGCCCGTTGATGATGTCCCACGGACTGTCCGGGAAGATCCAGCTGGCGGAGATCGCCACCAGCGTGACCATCGCCAGCACAATCAGACCCATGACACCGCCCTTGTTGCGGCAGAACGATTGCATGAAGGCTTTCATTTGAGTTCGATCCTGGGGTCCGCCACCGTGTACAGGATGTCGGTGACGAGGTTGACCACGACCACGATCAGGGAGGCCATGAAGAACACGCCGAGCAGCACGCTGTAGTCACGCTGGATCAAGGCGTCGAACGCCAGCCGGCCGATGCCGGGCCAGGCGAAGACCGTCTCCACCAGCAGCGACCCGCCAATCAGCCCCCCCCCGGCCTGGATGCCGGCATAAGTGATGACGGGCAGCAGCGCATTGCGCAGCACGTGGCGCACGATCACCGTGCGTTCGGACAAGCCCTTGGCGCGAGCCGTCTTGACGAAATCCAGCTGGCTGATTTCCAGGATGGAGGCGCGCGTCAGCCGGGCATAGACGGCCATGTAGAACATGCCCAGGGTCAACGCCGGCAGCAACAAGTGCCTGGCCACGTCGGCCACGCGGGCCAGGCCGGTCAGGTTGGCGCCGACGCTTTCATAGCCGAACGCGGGCAGCCATTCCAGGTTCACCGAAAACAGCAGCACCAGCATCAACCCGACCCAGAACAGTGGCGTCGCGTAGGCCAGCATCGACAGGGTCGTGATGACGGTATCGCCCCACTTCCCCACCCGCAGCGCGGCCTGGGTGCCCAGGCTGACGCCCGCCAGCAGCGCGAAGGCGAAAGCCGACAGGGTCAACAGCAAGGTCGCGGGCAGGTGCTGCAGGATCAGGCTCGCCACCGGCGCCTGCTGGCGATAGGAATACCCCAAGTCGAACGTGGCGACATTCTTCAGATAGTGGCCCAGCTGCACCGGGATCGGCTTGTCCAGGCCGAATTCCTGGCGCAGCTTGGCGATGAACTCGGCGTCCACCGCTCCCGACTGGCCCGCCAGGATCACGGCCGGATCGCCTGGCGCGGCCCGCACCAGGAAGAAGTTGAAGAGCGCGATCATCAGCAGAACCAGGACGCTCTTGACCACCCGGTTCGCCAGGAACTTGGCGATCTTCTTCATTCTTTGGACAGCCAGGCGTCGCTCTGCGTGTCCACCACGCCGAGCGCGGTGGTCACGGCGTCATGCACGCGCTTGTTCAGCAGGGTCGAGTAGTTGGTGTCGGCCAGCCACAGCACCGGCACGTCGTCCACCAGGATGCGCTGCACCTCGCTATAGAGTTTCTGGCGTTCTTCGTCGGTGGCGGCGGTGGCGGCGGCGTTGAACAGCGCATCGACCTTCGGATTGTTGTACTGCGACGTGTTGGTGAACATCAGCCCCTTCTTGATGTTGCTGCCCAGGTAGGTGCGGGACACGCCGATGGCCGGATCCCCATACTGGAACACGCCGTTCGCGCCCATATCGAAATCCCAGTTGCCCACGCGGCTGGTCCAGCCGCCGACGTCGGTGTTCTCCAGCGTCACGGCCACGCCGATCTTGGCCAGGTTCTGCTTGATGTACTCGGCCACGCGGCGCTGCATCTCGCCGTAAGGCAGTGGAATCAGGCCGATCGTGGCGCGCACACCCTTGGCGTCCGGCTTCAGGCCCATCTCGTCGAGCAAGGCGATGGCCTGCTTCGGATCGTAGGGATAGGACTTGACGTTGGCGTCATAGAACCGCGTGTTGTGGTGGATGGGGCCGGTGGCGACCGTGCCCGTGCCGAACATGATCTTGTCAGCGATGAACTGGCGATTGATGCCGTACATCAGCGCCTGGCGGAAGCGCTTGTCCGAAAAGGGCGCACGGCCGCCATTCAACTCGATCCATTGCATGGTCGACCAATATTCATAACCCTTGTGGGTCTGGGTGATGTTGGGCAGCTTGACCACCCGCGCCAGGTCCACCGGCTCGATGTCCTGCAGCCAGGCCTGCATCACGGTGCCCTGCTCCAGCGCCACGCGGCGCGAGGCGGAATCGGGAATCACGCGATAGGTGATGCCGTCCAGATAGGGACGCCCCGCCTTCCAGTAGTGTTCGTTCTTGACCAGCTCGATATACGACCCGCGCTCCCAACGCTTGAACTTGAACGGTCCGGTGCCGATCGGCGCATTGTTGTTCGGGTTCTGCCCGATCGGCGTATCGACGTCGTACAGGTGCTTGGGCAGGATCGCCCCGCCGCCGATGTCGAACGCGTACAGGAAGGCCGAGTACGGCTGCTTCAGCTTGAACACCACGGTGTCGGCGTCCGGGGCCGAGATCTCCTGCACATTGGCCATCAAGGTGCGCGTGCGCGGCGTGTTGGCCAGCACTTTGGTGTAGGTGAACACCACGTCATCGGACGAGAACGGCTTGCCGTCGTGCCATTGCACCTGCGGCTGCAGATGGAAGGTGTAGGTCAGGCGATCCGGCGACACCTCCCACGACCGCGCCAGGCCGGGCTGGGGCTTGAGGTCGAAGGAATACGTCAACAGGCTCTCGAAGATCTTGCCGGCCACCAACTGCGTGCTGGCAACCTGCTGCACCGCCACGTTCAGGGTCGGCGGCTCGGGGCTCAGGATGGCCGTCAACCCCCCGCCATATTGCGGGGTTTCGGCGGCATGCGACGGAGAGGCGGCAAAGGGCAGCAGGCTGGCGGCGGCCAGGGCGCAGCGCGCCAGGACGCGTCGGGCGAAGAAAAAAGTCATGGCAGGAATCCGTAGAAAGAAGCGGGAACGCAGATGGGTTCAGGCTTGCCGCGGCTCGACGCCGCACCAGTCGTTGATGAAGAGCGCCAGCGAGGTGGCGACGCGCACCATGCTGTCCACCGACACGCATTCGTTGAAACCGTGCACGTTTTTCACCTGGGGGCCGTAGCAGGTGACCGGCACGTCCATCATCAGGCGGAAATGGCGACCGTCGGTGGTCGCGGTCAGCGCCGTGGGCTGGGGCAGTTCGCCGGTCACGCGGCGGTGGGCGTCGGCCAGCAATTGCATCGCGGGCACCTCCAGGTCGTACTCGCAACCTGGCGCGTGGAAACCTTCGTAGCGGATGTCGATGCGCACGTCGCTGTCGGCCAGTCCGGCCTCGACCTCGCGGATGCACGCCAGCACCCGCTGCTTGGCGGCCTCGATCGACATATCGGGGTAGCAGGCAATGCGCATGCCCAGCGTGCACACGCTGGGCACCGACGAATTCCAGTCGCCGGCATGGATCTGGCCGAGATTGAAGTTGATGGGGTGCGCATGTTCGCGATAGGCCGGATGCCGATTTTCCGGCAGGTTCCATTCGTGTTCGAGCCGTTTCATCGCGTCGACAATCCGCAAGCCAGTCTCGACCGGGTTGACACCCGTGGTCATGTAGGCGGCATGTGCGGGCCGGCCCACGATGTCCACGTACATCCAGAACACGCCGAGCTGGGCGCTCATCATGCGCTCATGCGTGGGCTCGGGAATAACGACCGCGTCGAAGGCGCTGAGCTTGGCTGCGGCGATCGCGCTCTGCAGCGCTGAAACCGTGGCCAGGGTGCCGTTGCCGGTGTTCTCCTCTTCAAGCACGCCGTTGAAGCCTACGGCGCCGGCGGGTTGCACACCCAGGTCCTGCAGGGCCTTGAACGCCGCCAGCGCGCAGATGATGCCGGCCTTCATGTCGCCCGCGCCTCGGCCGTACAGCCAGCCGTCACGTAATTCGCCGTCGAACGGCGCCGGGTCCCACAGTTCATGCGGACCGGTCGGCACGACGTCCAGGTGGCCGTTAAAGAGCACGGCGCGTCCGCCCGCGGCGCGCGGCTCATGGCGCGCCAGCACGTTGTAGCGGCCGCCGTCGGGGCAGCAGGCCGGCGAGTACAGCGGCAGGTTCTTCAATTCCTCGGTCCGCAACGCGATGCGCTCGGATGCCAGCCCCAGCTGCGCCAGCGCGTCTTCCAGGAAGCGGGCGGCCGACATTTCCTCGCCGGGCAGGCTGCGGCACTGCACGAATCCCGTCAGCGTGTCGGTCATGTACTGGCGAAGCCTGCCCACGGCTCCGGCGATCTGGTCCTGACTCAGGCTGGCTGCTGCGACGGCGGTCATTGCACTCCCCTTGTTGGCTATGAAATATCAAACACCATAAGTATCAATATTTGATACTTAGATATCTATATTTGACATGATAGAGTTCGTACAAGCGGCGGGCAATACGAAAACATGGGTGATTTCCCTAGCCTGGTCGCGGGCGGTTGCCGCTACAGTGCGTATCCGGCGCCCCAACGGCAACGCGCCGTTGCAACGCCATCAAAACAAAGAGAATGGAGTAGATCGACATGGCCACAACCGAGACCCGGTTCAACCAATCCCTGGCGAAAGGCTTTGGCATCCTCGAGGCTTTTTCCAGCCACCCCGGTCCGCTCAGCCTGAACGAGCTGACGGAATTGTCGGGACTGGACCGCAGCTCGACCCAGCGCATGTTGCATACGCTGGTGGCGCTGGGCTACCTCGAACGCGGTAGCAACCAGCGCGGCTACGTGCTGGGCAAAAAGATCCTGGACCGGACTTTCGACTTCCTGCGCGGCCATCCGCTGCTGGAGCGCGCCACGCCCATCCTGGAACAACTGCAGCAGGAGTGCGGCGAGCGGGTCGACCTGAGCCTGTTCGATGACCTGACCATCGTTTACGCGCTGCGCCGCCAGACCAAGCGCCAGACCTTCTACGCCACCTTGGTGGGCCGGCGCATGCCCACCTTCTCGTCCTCCGGCGGCCGGGCAATCATGTCGCACCTGACCGACGCCGAGGTCGACGACATACTGGCGCGCAGCGACCTGCGGCCGCTGACCCCCAAGACCATTACCGATCCCGAGCGGATCCGAGAGCGCGTGCGCGAGGCGCGGGCACAGGGGTACGCCCTCTGCATGGAAGAGAGCATGGTGGGCGAGATAGTGCTGGCCAGCGCCGTAGTCGACCACAGCGGCCGCCCGCTGGCCGCCATCCACATTTCCGGCCTGTTGGCGGAATGGACGCTGGAGTCCTTTTCCCAGCGCTTCAGTTCGCTGGCGGTCTCGGCCGCGCGCGCCCTCAGCGGCCGCCCCAACCGCTCCTGAAGCGACTGGAGGGGCGCGCTACGGCCGTCCCGCGTGCGGCACGTCCACCTCGGTCACCAGGATCCGCCCTTCCGGCTTGGCGCGGCGGTTGGCCTCGATGAAGTCAGGCGCCGCCGCCATGAACAGCGTTCTACCGTCCGGCCCGCCCAGGGCCGCGGCGAAGATGCCCAGCTCGCCGGTATCGATCTGTTCCAGGATCCGGCCGCCGCGAGCCATCCGCACGATGCGCTTGCCGATGGCGTCGGCCACCCACAGCGCGCCCTCGGCGTCCAGCGCGCCGCCGTCCGGGCCGATGGCCGACGCCGCGATCAGCACCGACAGGTCGTCGGAGTCCGGCAAGGCGCCGAAGTGGGCCCAGTCGCGCCGCGGCCCCAGGGCGCCGTCGGGCAGGATGTCGAATTCCGAGATGCGGTTGCCGAAGGTCTCGTTGACGATCAGGGTTTTGCCATCAGGGGTGATGAACGATCCATTGGGAAACCAGAGCCCGTCCGCCACCACCTGGGCCACCCCGTCCGGGTCCACCCTCACCAGGGTGGTGGTGGCGAAGGGTTGGCCGGCCATCAGGTCGAAACCGAAGTTGCCGACGTAGGCGCGGCCCTGGGCATCGACCACCAGGTCGTTGATCGGGCCGCCGGTCAGCGCCGACAGGTCCGCGTGCGGCACCAGCCGGCCGTCCGCCTCGCGCCGCAGCAGCTTGCGGTCTTTCATGGAAGAGATCAGCAGCCGCCCGTCGGGCAGCCAGCCCAGGCCGGAGGGCTGCTCCAGCACTCGGCAGATCACCTCGGCCCGCCCCAGCAGGTCGACGGCGATCACCTTGCCCGTATAGAAATCGGAGGCCCACAGGCGCCCTTCGTGCCAGCGCAGGCCCTCCAGGAACGTATACCCCGACACCAGCACGGACAATTCGCGTTTCGGCATAGCTCTGTCTCCTATAGGGGGCGGGCCTGTGCGGCCCTTTTTGTGTGGCCCGCCGGCGCGCAGCCGGCCAGGCCGGACCATTTTGTCATGCCCCGGCAACCGTGGCAGTCAGGTATGACCCGTCCCCAACCTGACAACTAACTGTCAGGTTCGCGGCGTTAACATCGCGCCCCAAGGGTTAACCCGCGCCGCTCCGGGTCCCCTCCGGCATATCCGTCATTGGACCGCTTCGCCCCGCCCCATGCCGGCGGGTAAGGCCTATCCGGCCGACCGATCGGGTCCCTGTTTTCCGTTTTTGAAGATGAATACTAAGAAGCTGACGCGTTACATCGGCATCGCCATGGTGCTGGGCGTCGTGGTGGGTTATTTCTGCAACAAGTACGCGCAGAACGCGCAAGAGGCCAAGGACATCGCCTCGTACTTCAGCCTGATCACCGACATCTTCCTGCGCATGATCAAGATGATCATCGCGCCCCTGGTATTCGCCACCCTGGTGTCCGGCCTGGCCAGCATGAGCGACGCCAGCGCCGTCGGCCGCATCGGCCTGCGCGCTATGTTCTGGTTCATCGCCGCCTCGGCCATCTCGCTGCTGCTGGGCCTGGCGCTGGTCAACATCTTCCAGCCCGGCGCGCACCTGAACCTGGCGCTGCCCGACGCGGCCGCCACCGCCGGCCTGAAGACCGGCGACTTCACCCTCAAGGCCTTCATCGCGCACGTGTTCCCCAAGAGCATCGCCGAAGCCATGGCCAACAACGAGATCCTGCAGATCCTGGTGTTCTCGCTGTTCTTCGGCGCGGCGCTGTCGTTCATCCGCGGCAAGGGCCACAACACCATCTACAACATGATCGACGAGCTGGCCAAGATCATGTTCCGCGTCACCGACTACGTGATGCGCTTCGCGCCGCTGGGCGTGTTCGCCGCCATGGCCGCCGCCATCACCACCGAGGGCCTGGGCGTGCTGGTCAGCTACGGCAAGCTGATCGGCGAGTTCTACCTGGGCCTGGCGCTGCTGTGGACCATCCTGTTCGCGGTGGGCTACCTGTTCCTGGGCAAGTCCACCTTCCGCCTGGGCGGCCTGATCAAGGAACCGACCCTGCTGGCCTTCTCGACCGCCAGCAGCGAATCGGCCTACCCCAAGACCATCGAGGCGCTGGAGCGTTTCGGCGTGTCCAAGCGCATCTCGGGCTTCGTGCTGCCGCTGGGCTACTCGTTCAACCTGGACGGCTCGATGATGTACCAGTCGTTCGCGGTGCTGTTCATCGCGCAGGCCTACAACATCGAGATGAGCTTCTCGCAGCAGCTGACGCTGCTGCTGGTGCTGATGGTGACCAGCAAGGGCATGGCCGGCGTGGCGCGCGCCTCGCTGGTGGTGGTGGCGGCGACGCTGCCGATGTTCCACCTGCCCGAAGCCGGCCTGCTGCTGATCATGGGCATCGACCAGTTCTTCGACATGGGCCGCACCGCCACCAACGTGGTCGGCAACAGCCTGGCCACCGCCGTCATCGCCAAGATGGAAGGCAACGAAGAGGACCTGGCGCCCAAGGCCGAGTCCGCGCCGGCCACGCAAACGGCGACGCGCGACGCCTGAACGCGGCGCGGCGTTTCCCCGTTTTCCGGCAAAGGCCCCACAGGTGATGCGGGGCCTTTTTTCATGCGGCGGCCGGCCTTGACCGGCGCACACGCCCGGCGCAACATGGAAGCCCCCAGGCACCCCTTAAGGGCGCCGCGCCAAGGCGGCGGCGCTCATTGCATATGCCATGAAATCGCTACGCCCGCGCCACGCGCTCGCGGCGGCCGTCCTGATGGCCGCCCTGCCCTCCGCCCATGCCTGGACCCGCATTGCCTGCGACCTGTCCGGCACCGTCGCCAACCCGCCCGTGCAGATGCGCCAGTACCGTACCGACGGCACCGAGGTCTCGCATCTGTTGTTCCGGCTGAATGTGAAGGCGGCCGATATCCCCGAGGGCGCGCGCGCCGATACCGACTGCACCGAATTCGTCGACCGCCAGATCGACGTGGCGCTGGACGGCGCCGACATGGCCGCCGTGCGCAAGGGCAAGGCGCTGAAACTGCGCTATCGCTATGACGAGTCGCTGGGCGAGGCCCGCGCGACCCGCTTCGAGCTGGCTCGCTGAACGCGCGGCCGCCCCGGGAGGCGGCGCGCGGCAGGCAGGCTTAGTCGTTGACCGAGCACGACACCGGGGCGCCGTCCTCGAATTCGACGTCGTAGGTATGGACGGGATCCCACGGCAGCGTGAACCACAGCTCGTAGCCGTCGCCGTCCTCGTCGAACAGCCACAGCGCGCGCAGCACGGCCTTCTCGGCCATGGCCTCGGCGGTTTCCTCGCGCAGCAGCTGGTCGTCCTCGATGCCGAGCTTCTTGCAGTGCTCGTAGGAGTAGTTGTCGAGCAGGAAATCGGCCGCGGCCAGGATCTGCTCGTCGAGATTGCCGATGATGGCCTTGACCACCTTGGAGGCCGCGCCGTCCGGCTCTTCGCCGTCGGTCTGGATCATGACGTGGATCGGCGGGCGGCCTTCGCCCACGGGCACGTTTTCCGCGGCCCAGAGATCGGGTTCTTCGGGGTCCTGGGTGAAATTGAATCGTGCCATCGTGCGCTCCGGAAAATAAGGGAGACGGGCCGCGCAAGCCGCGGCCACCTCGTCATTGCCCATTTAACCAGATGCGCGTGTCCGCTGCTTGTCCGGCGACAAGGTTTGTCGCCAGGCGCGGTCAGACCCGTTCCAGGGGCAGATGCGGCGGCGCCGGCAACGCCACCCGGATGGCATCCCCGGCCCGCACCGCGCCGCCGGCCAGCACGATGCCCATGACCCCGGCCTTGCGGATCAGGCCGCCGGCGGCGTCGCGCCCGAGCACGGCGGCGGTCAGCCCCTTCTGGTAGTGGTCCAGTTGCGAACAAGGGTTGCGCAGGCCGGTGATCTGCACCACCGCCTGCGGCCCGATGTGCAGGCACGCGCCGCGCGGCAGGCCCAGCAGATCGATGCCGCGGGTGGTGATGTTCTCGCCCATCGTCCCTTCGGCCACATTGAAACCGGCCGCCTGCAGTTCGTCGTGCAGTTCGCCGTGGATCAGGTGCACCTGGCGCAGGTTGGGCTGGGTCGGATCGACCTTGACGCGCGAACGATGCCTGACCGTCACGCCGGCATGGGCGTCGCCTTCCACGCCCTCGCCCTGCCGCAGCACGATGGCCGGCTGCACCTGCTTGGAAAAGCCGTGCGCCGCGCTGGCGGCCACGGCGGTCACGATCGCCCCCATGCTTTGCTCCCGCCGGATCAAGCCGCCACCAGGCCGCGCGCTTCGGCGGCAGGCGCGGGCAGGCGAGCGGACGGATAGTGGGTCGAGAACACCAGCCGGCCGGCGCTCCAGGTGTAGCTGATGAGCGGCAACGCGCCGACCTGCGCCACCGCCACCAGATCGGCGCGCTGTCCCACCGCGATGCGGCCGCGATCCGACAGGCCGCAGGCATCGGCCGGATTGGCGGTGACCAGCGCCAGCGCCTGCGGCAGCGTCAGCTCGGTCTGCGCCGCCACCGCGAAGGCCGCGGCGATCAGGGTCGAAGGTTGGTAGTCCGAGCACAGGCAGCTCGCCACGCCGGCGCGGATCGCGTCGATGGCGCGCATCGAGCCGCTCTGGCTCTTGCCGCGCAGCACGTTGGGCGCGCCCAGGATGGTGGGCAGGCCGCAGGAGACGGCGGCGCGGGCGGTGTCCAGCGTGATCGGGAATTCGCTCATCGCCACGCCCAGGTTGCGCATGGTGGCGATGCGGTGGATCGAATCGTCGTCATGGCTGGCGGTCGGGATGCCCAGGCCGCGCGCATGCGCCAGCAGCGTCTCGACCCGCTGCACCGCGCCGTCCTTGGCGCGGGTCTTGGCATGGGCGGCCTCTTCGGCCTGCTCGCGGCTCATGGCGTGGTTGCCGATCATGTATTGCAGGTACGACTCCAGCGTCTTGAACTGGCCCTGGCCGGGCGAGTGGTCCATCACCGACAGCAGGTCCACCGCGCCCTCGTCCATCAACTGCTGCAGCACCGGCACCGAGGTCGCGTCGGTGACTTCGTAGCGGCAGTGCACGCGGTTGTCGACCAGGCTGTGCTGGCGGAAGGCGCGCACGCCGCGCACCACCTGGGCGGCGGTCTCGTTGTTGCGCACGCCCAGGTCGCTGTTGGCGAACGACAGCGCGTGGTAGGGCGTGGTGATGCCGGCCGCGGCGTTGCGGCGGTCCACCTGCGCCACCGCGAAGTCCAGCGGGAACAGCACCTTCGAGCGCGGCTCGGCTTCCTTTTCGATGGCGTCGCAGTGCAGGTCGATCAGGCCCGGCACCAGCGTCAGGCCGCGCAGGTCGATCTCGTGGGCGGCGCGGGCGCCGTCGGGCGCGATGGCGGCGATGACGCCGTCCTCGATCAGGACGGCGCTGTCTTCCAGCACGCGGTCCGGCAGCACGACGCGGGCGTGGGTCAGGTAGGTGCTGGTCATGCTCACTCCAGTTCGACGGCGGCCTGCGCGGGGCGCAAGGCCAGGATTCGGGACGCCACGGCGTCGCGCACTTCGGCGTCGTGGAAAATGCCCAGGAGGCAACGGCCGGCGGCGCGCGCCTCATGGATCAGCGCCATCACCACCGCGCGGTTGTCCGGGTCCAGCGACGCGGTCGGCTCGTCCAGCAGCAGAATGGGGTGTTGGGCGATGAAGCCGCGGGCGATGTTGACGCGCTGCTGTTCGCCGCCCGAGAAGGTGGCGGGCGCCAGTCCCCACAGGCGCGACGGCACGTTCAGGCGCCGCAGCATGGCGCCGGCTCGCTCGCGGGCCTCGTCCGGCTCGATGCCGGCCATGCGCAGCGGCTCGGCCACCACGTCCAGCGCCGACACGCGCGGGATCACCCGCAGGAACTGGCTGACGTAGCCGATGACGTCGCGCCGCAGCGCCAGGATGCGCTGCTCGGGCGCGCCGACCAGCTCCACCCAGTCATCGCCGGCGCGCACGCGGATGCTGCCTTCGGTGGCCAGGTAGTTGCCGTACAGGCAGCGCAGCAAGGTGCTCTTGCCGGTGCCCGACGGGCCGGCCAGCACCAGGCAGTCGCCGGCCGCGGCGTCGAAATCGACCGCCTCCAGCACCGGCAGGCGGATGCCGCCCTGGTTGTGCAGGGTGAACATCTTTCCGAGGCCCCGCACCTCGATCATGGGTTTCGCGACAGTCATGGTCAGCTCTGCAAAATGGAAGACACCAGCAACTGGGTGTAGGGATGCTGCGGATCGTCGAGGATCTGGTCGGTCAGGCCGCTTTCGACCACCTCGCCGCCGCGCATCACCAGGGTGCGGTGCGCCAGCAGGCGCGCCACCGCCAGATCGTGGGTGACGACGATGGCAGCCAGGCCCAGGTCGGTCACCAGCTGGCGCAGCAGGTCCAGCAGGCGGGCCTGCACCGACACGTCCAGCGACGCGGTCGGCTCGTCCATGAACACCAGGCGCGGATGGGTCACCAGGTTGCGGGCGATCTGCAGGCGCTGCTGCATGCCGCCGGAGAACGAGGCCGGCGCGTCATCCAGGCGGCCGACGTCGATCTCCATCTTCTGCAGCCAGCTGCCCGCGGCCTGGCGCAACTCGCCATAGTGGCGGTCGCCCACCGCCATCAGGCGCTCGGCGATGTTGGCGCCGGCGCTGACCTGCATGCGCAGGCCGTCGCGGGCGTTCTGGCGCACGAAGCCCCAGTCGGTGCGGGCCAGCAGCCGCAGGCGCGCGCCGGACAGCGCGGCCAGGTCGGTGAAACCCTGGTCGCGGGTGTCGTACCAGACGCTGCCGGCGTCAGGCGCGGTCTGGTACGACACGGCCGACAGCAGCGTGCTCTTGCCGGAACCGGATTCGCCCACCACACACAGCACTTCGCCGGGGAACAGGTCGAAACTGACGTTGCGGCAACCGTGCACGCCGTCCCAGGTGCGCGTCATGTCGCGCACGGAAAGCAAGGGTTGGGCGTTCATGCGGTGGCTTCCTTTTCGGCTTGCGCGGCCTGGCGGTCGTTGCAGTATTCGGTATCGGAGCAGACGAAGCGGCGGGTGCCGGCGTCGTCCAGGATGATCTCGTCGAGGAAGCTGTCGCGCGAGCCGCACAGGTCGCAGCACTCCGACCACTTCTCCACGGTGAAGGGATGGTCCTCGAAGTCCAGGCTCTTGACCCGGGTGTACGGCGGCACCGCATAGACCCGCTTCTCGCGGCCGGCGCCGAACAGCATCAGCGCCGGGCTGTTGTCGAGCTTGGGGTTGTCGAACTTCGGGATCGGCGACGGCCGCATCATGTAGCGGTCGTTGACGATCACGGGATAGTCGTAGGTGGTCGCGATGTGGCCGTGCTGGGCGATGTCCTCGTACAGCTTGACGTGCATGCCGCCATATTCGGCCAGCGCGTGCATGGTGCGGGTCTCGGTCTCGCTCGGCTCGAGCCAGCGCAGCGGCTCGGGAATCGGCACCTGGAACACCATGATCTGGTCGGCCTGCAGCGGCGTTTCCGGAATGCGGTGGCGCGTCTGCACGATGCTGGCGTCGCGGGTCGATTCGGTCGTGGCCACGCCGGTCACCCGGCCGAAGAAGCGGCGGATGTTGATGGCGTTGGTGGTGTCGTCCGAGCCCTGGTCGATCACCTTGAGCACGTCGCCCGGGCCGATGATCGACGCCGTCACCTGGATGCCGCCCGTGCCCCAGCCATAGGGCAGCGGCATCTCGCGGCTGCCGAACGGCACCTGGTAGCCGGGAATCGCCACCGCCTTGAGCAGCGCGCGGCGCAGCATGCGCTTGGTGGACTCGTCGAGGTAGGCGAAGTTGTAGTGGTCGTCGCGTTCGACCGCGGCGCCGGGGGTGTGGGAAGTCGTCATGAGGAAATGGCCTCGTCCAGCTGGCGGGTGTTCTCGGGGGCCGGCGCGGCGCGTTCGGCGCGCATGCGGCGCAGCAGTTCCAGGTTGGCCTGGAAGTCCACGTAGTGCGGCAGCTTCAAGTGCTGCACGAAACCGGAGGCCTCGACGTTGTCGCTGTGGTACAGCACGAACTCATGATCGTTGGCCGGCGAATCGGCGCGTTCGCCGAGTTCCTGCGCCTTCATGGCGCGGTCCGCCAGCGCCATCGACATGGCCTTGCGCTCGCCATAGCCGAACGTCAGGCCATAGCCGCGGGTGAACTTGGGGCCTTCCTCGGCGTTGCCCGAGAACTGGCTCACCATCTGGCACTCGGTGATCTCGATCTCGCCCACCGTGACGGCGAAACCCAGTTCCTCGATGTGCATCTCGACTTCCACGAAGCCGTAACGGATCTCGGCGGCGAACGGGTGCGTGTTGCCGTAGCCGCGCTGCGTGGAATAGCCCATCGACAAGAGGAAGCCCTCGTCGGCGCGCGCCAGGTTCTGCAGGCGGGCGGCGCGCGAGGCCGGGAAGTCCAGCGGCTGGCGCGTCAGATCGAACGGCTCGGGATCGCCCTCGGGCACCGCCTCGGCGTCGATCAGGTCGTCGTGCGCCAGCAGGTCGGTGACGCGCGGCATGGCGCTGTCCAGCGGCTCGTTGCCCGCCGGCAGGGCGTCGGCCTCGCGCTCGGCTTCCAGCGAGAAGTCCAGCAGGCGCTGGGTGTAGTCATAGGTCGGCCCGAGGATCTGGCCGCCCGGCACGTCCTTGAAGGTGGACGAGATGCGGCGCTGCAGGCGCATCTCGCCGGTGTCGATCGGCTGGGTGTAGCCATAGCGCGACAGCGTGGTGCGATAGGCGCGCAGCAGGAACACCGCCTCGATCACGTCGCCGGCGGCCTGTTTCAGCGCCAGCGCCGCCAGTTGCGGATCGTAGAGCGAGCCTTCCGCCATCACGCGCGACACCGCCAGCGGCATCTGTTCGCGGATCTGGTCCAGGCTCAGTTCGGGCAGGGCCCGGTCGCCGCGCCGGTAGTCGTCCAGCATGCGGTAGGAATTGAGGATGGCGCGTTCGCCCCCTTTGACGGCTACATACATGTCAGCTCTCCACGCGCGTGCTGCGGGGCAGCGCGCACAGTTGCCGCCCGTGCGTCAGGAACACGTCGACGCCCAGCGGAAAACGTTGATGGTTGATGCGCCAGTCGCGCCAGAAGCCGTCCGGCAGGCCGGCGGCGCGCAGCGCCTGGCGGCTCTGGATGCCGGGGCCGGTCAGCGTGACTGCGGCGCCGGCGTCCAGCGACGCGACCTCGATCAGCAGCGTGGTGGACAGGTCCGGATAGGCCGGGTCGCCGGGATGGCACGACGCCAGCGCGGGCACGCCGCCGCCCGCCGGCACCGCCGCGAAGCGCGCCAGCGAGGCCGACGGCACCATCGGGCAGGCGCAATGGAAACGCAGGAAATCCAGCACGCTGGCGTCCAGGCCCTGCGGCAGCCACAGCGGCGTGTCCACGTCCACCAGCGTCAGCAGCAGCGCGGTCAGCGCCGGCGACAGGCCGGCCGGCACGCCGCTGGCGGCGGCCACTTCGTACACGCGGCCCGGATGCGCCATGGCGTCGAGCGCGGTGCGGAAGGTGGCCTGCGCGTCGTTCACCGGGTCCGCGAAACCCGGCAGCAGCTTGCGGCTCGCGGCCGCGGCGCCAAGAAGTTCTTGATGCATGTCAGTCCTCGCCTCGCACCATCGTGAAGAATTCGACCTTGGTCTGCGCGGCGACGCGCGCCTGGCGCTCGATGCGCTCGGCGCGTTCGCGCGCCAGCGGCTGGATCAGCTGCGCCTGCACCGTGTCGTGCCAATCGGGCAGTTGCAGCAGCGCGTCGGCCACCGCGGCCTGCTCGGCATGGCGCAGCGACCGGCCCTGCACGTAGGCGATGCCGACCACGCCGTTCTCCAGGCTGACGGCGCAGCGCGTCACCGTCATTTCGCCCAGGTTGAAGCGCGCGCCGGTGCCGCCGCTGCGGGCCCACGCCATGGCCATGCCGGTCTGCGCCGGGCGCAGCATCTGATGCGGCGGCACGCCGCCAAGCGCGCCGAACGCCCCTTCCAGCATGGCCGGATCGGCCAGTGCCAACACCCGCATCCAGGCGGCCCGTTGCGCCTGGGTTTCACCCTGCGCGGTTTGTGGATGGTCCATTGTTTCCTCTAAACGTCTAGACGACTGGATGGAGTATGATCGCGTTCAAGTGGAAGTTCAACAGCCTGGCGTGAATTTTTGATGACAGTTGCGGCGGGGACGCATTGCCTATCCCGCGCCCGCCGCTTGGTGCACAATCACAGCCATTCTTGATGAAGCTGATATGACAGCACGAGCACATCCTATGGTCGAAAGAGGTTCCGGTATCGCCGTGTGGCGACAGATCGGCGAGTCGCTGGCGGACGACATCCGCAACAAGTTGTACATGGCGGGCGAACAACTGCCCTCCGAACCGGAGCTGGCCGCCAAGTTCTCCGTCAACCGCCACACCATCCGGCGCGCCATGGGCGAACTGGAACAGAGCGGACTGGTGCGCATCGAACAGGGCCGCGGCACCTTCGTGCAGGAACACGCCATCGACTACGCCATCGGCAAGCGCACGCGCTTTTCCGAGAACCTGCGCAGCCAGGGCATGCTGGGCCATCTCGAAGCCCTGGGCAGCCAGACGCTGCGCGCGGCCGACATCGCCAAGCACCTGGGCCTGGCGCGCAACGCCCCGCTGCTGCGCGTGCAGATGGTGGGCAAGGCCGAGAACCGCCCCATCAGCGCGTCCGAACACTACTTCGACGAAAAGCGCTTCCCCGACTTCATCGAGCGCATGAACGCGCTGCGGTCGGTATCGAAGGTCTACGCCCACTACGACATCGGCGACTACACGCGCAAATGGTCGCGTATCACCGCCACGCTGCCGTCGCCGGAGGTGGCGCGCATCCTGGGCCAGCCCAAGACGCGCCCGATCCTGCAGGTCGAGGCCCTGAACGTGGACCAGGCCGGCGCGCCGTTGCAATACAGCATCACCCGTTTCGTCGGCGACCTGGTCCAGCTCATGGTGGCCGACGACAGTTGAGGCCGGCGCGCGGCGGCCGCGCGCGGCCGCTTGCGCCGTCTTGCGATTTCACTCATCTAGACATCTGGTTGTAATGCAGCACCGCTAACTTTCCCGTCATGAACCAAGCACACGCCCCCCTCGCCCCTGGCCGGTGTCACAGGCCAACGTATCCTGACCCCTCGCGGCATCGAACACGCCAGCCTGCGATTCCATGGAGGACTGATCGACGACGCCGGCGGCACGCCCGCGCGCGGCGCGGCCTGGTTCGACGCCGGCAATCTGCTGGTGCTGCCCGGCATCGTCGACCTGCATGGCGACGCCTTCGAGCGCGCCATCATGCCGCGCCCCAGCGTCACCTTCCCCTACGACGGCGCGCTGTTCGACGTCGACCGCCAGTTGCTGGCCAACGGCATCACCACCGAATTCCACGGCGTCACGCTGTCATGGGAAGGCGGCCTGCGCGGCGAAGCCTATGCCGAGCGCATGTTCGCCGCCCTCGAACGCATGCGCCACATCATGGGCGCGCGCCACTACGTGCACCTGCGTTTCGAGACCCACCACGTCGGCGGCGTCGAGACCGCCCAGCAATGGATCCGCGACGGCCGCGTGCGCTTCGTCGCGCTCAACGACCACCTGCCCAGCATGGCGCGCCGCCTGGGCGACGACCGCAAGCTGCTGCAATACGCAGACCGCGCCGAATGCGACCTGGATACCTTCCAGGAACGCATCCGCCGCGCCATGGGCGCGGCCGACGCGGTGGCCGACGCCATGCGCGAACTGACCGCCTGCGCGCAGGCGGCCGGCCTGAAGGTCGCCTCGCACGACGACCCCGACGCCGCCACCCGCCGCTACTACCACCAGCTGGGCTGCAGTGTGGCGGAATTCCCGCTGACGCGCGATGCCGCCGGCGTGGCCCGCGACCTGGGCAACTCGGTGGTGTTCGGCGCGCCCAACGTGGTGCGCGGCGGCAGCCACACCAACGCCCCCAGCGCCACCGAGATGGTGCGCGCCGGCCTGTGCGACATCCTCACTTCCGACTATTACTACCCCGCCCCGCTGGCGGCGGCGCTGCGGCTGGTGAACGACGGCGTGCTGCCGCTGGAGCAGGCCTGGAACCTGGTGTCGCTGAACCCGGCCCGCGCCGCCGGCCTGCAGGATCGCGGCGCGCTGGCGCCCAGCCTGATCGCCGACGCCATCGTGGTCGACGACCAGGTGCCCGGCCTGCCGCACGTCTGCGCCGCCATCGTCGGCGGCGAGCTGCGCTACGCCACCCGCGCTTTCGGCGACGACCGCAACCAGCGCATGGCGGCCTGACCATGCCGCTGGCCCACCGCTATGCGCTATACCTGGCCCCCACCGGCCCCTGGCGTGAACTCGGCAGCCGCTGGCTGGGCCGCTGCGCCGACACCGGCGCGGCCCTGCCGCCGCTGCCCGGCCAACCCGAGGCCGCGCGCGACTGGACCCAGGCGCCGCGCCACTACGGCCTGCACGCCACGCTGAAGCCGCCGTTCCGGCTGCGCGCCGGCGCCACGCCGCGGGACGTCGATGCCGCCGCGCGCCAGCTCGCCGCCGCCGATGACGCCTTCGGCATCCAGCTCGAATGCGAGCCGCTGCGCGGCTTCCTGGCCTGGCGCATCGCCGCCTCGGACGCCGAGGGCCGTGCCCGCATCAACGCCCTGGCCGCCGCCGCCGTGCGCGGCCTGGACGACTTGCGCGCCGCGCCCAGCGAAGACGAACTGGCCCGGCGCCAGGCGCATGCGCTCTCGCCCGAGCAGCAGGCCATGCTGGCGCGCTGGGGCTACCCGTACGTGTTCGACACTTTCACCTTCCACATCACGCTGACCGGCAAGCTCGACGGCCATGCGCTGGAACAGGCGCAGGCCGGCATCGCCGCCTTCGCCGACCCGCTGCGCGGCCAGCCCATGGCGGTTCCCGGCGTGAGCGTGTATGTGCAGCCGCGGGCGGGCGCCGACTTCATCGCGGCGCGCCACTACCACTTCGACGGCAGCCACGCCGACGCGGCGGGCGCGGCCTACCTGGAAGGACCTGCCGCGGCATGAACCCGCCCGACCCCGCCAGCGGCGCGCGCCTGATCTACCTGATGGGCGCCTCCGGCAGCGGCAAGGACACCTTGCTGCGGCTGCTGCGCGCCGGCCTGCGCGGCGACGAACCGGTGCTGGTGGCGCACCGCTACATCACGCGCGACAGCGGCGCCACCGAAGACGCGCTGCGCCTGAGCGTCGAGGAATTCGCGCGCCGCGCCGCGCTCGGCTGCTTCGCGCTGTGCTGGGCCAGCCATGGCCTGCATTACGGCATCGGCATCGAGGTCGACACCTGGCTGGACTGCGGCGCGGCCGTCATCATCAACGGTTCGCGCGCGCACCTGGCCGAGGCCCACCGGCGCTATCCGGCGCTGACCGCGGTCGAGATCACGGTCGACCCCGCGCAACTGGCGCGGCGGCTGGCGGCGCGCGGCCGCGAAACGCCCGAACAGATCGCCCAGCGCCTGCAGCGCGCCGCGCAGGATTTCCCGGTCCCCGAGGGTTGCCGCCTGCTGCGCGTCGGCAACAACGGCGCGCCCGAAGCCGCCGCCGCCGAACTGCTGGATATCGCCCGCGGCCGCCTGATCGCGTAGCCCGCGCCGGCATCGCCGCGAAACGGCCGCCGCGACGCCACGGCCGCGCCGGCCGGACGCCTCACTCCCGCGGCCGCGCGTCCGGCCCCAGGTCGGCGCACAGCTCCAGCAGGATCGCCGAGAACCACTCCTCCGCCGCCAGCGCCTGCTCGCGTCGGCGGCGGATCAGGTTGATCGGCGGCAACTCCCAGCCGAAGTCCCACGGCACCATGCCCAGCTTGCCGCGCTGGCACAGTTCGCGCGCGATGTCCTCGGGCACCACCGACATCAGCGCGGGATTGGCGCTCAGCATGCCCTCGATCACATCGGTGGAATAGGCTTCCAACACCGGCGCCGGCGAACGCAGGCCGGCGCGGATGAAGTGTTCGACGATCAGCTGGCGCGTCGGCGTGTTGACCGCCGGCAGCACCCAATCCATCTGCGCGACCGCCGCCCAATCCGCCGCTCGCCGCGCCAGGCGCTGCGCCAATCGGCTGTGCGCGATCAGGCGCGGCCGCTGGCGGTACAGCACGCGATGGGTCAGGTCGTCCTGCGCCACGGTCGAGGTCGCCCGGCTGATGATGCAATCGAGTTCCTGCCGCCGCAGCATCGGCACCAGGTGGTCGGTGGTGGCGCGGTGCAGCGTCAGGGTCACGCCGTGGCGCTGGTGCAGCCGGCCGATGGCGGCGGTCAGCAGCGCGCTCGACACGTACGGCACCACGCCCACATGCAGATGCGCCGCGCGGCCGTCGTGCAGCGCCTCGACCTCGCGCGCCCACAGGTCCAGGTCGCCCTGCATGCGGCGGGCCCGCACCAGCGCCAGTTCGCCCAGCGGGGTGGGCTGCATGCCGCGCCCGGTGCGCAGGAACAGCGGCGCGCCGAAGATGTCCTCGAGCTCGGCCAGCGCCTTGGTGGCGGCGGGCTGGCTGATGCCGGTGGCGGCCGCCACGCGGGTCAGCGTGCCGTGCTTGGCGATATTGGCCAACAGCGCCAGGTGGCGGTGGCGCAGGCGGTTGGCGAGTCGGGCGGCGTCCCAGGTCACGGCGGTCTACTCATAACTGATTGGTTATTCAATTATGCCAACAACGGACACATCAGTTATTTCACGACCCTATACTGCGCCGTATCCCCACCCCGCCCGACCGCCCATGTCCGACTTCACCACCCGCCCGGAAATCCGCGGCACCTTCGGCGTCGCCTCGTCCACCCACTGGCTGGCCTCGCAGGTCGCCATGGGCGTGCTGGAGCGCGGCGGCAACGCCTTCGACGCCGCGGTGGCCGGCGGCTTCACGCTGCAGATCGTCGAGCCGCACCTGAACGGCCCCGGCGGCGAAGTGCCGATCCTGCTGTGGAGCGAGCGGGAAGGCCGCATGCGCGCGCTGTGCGGCCAGGGGCCGGCGCCGGCGCTGGCGACGCCGGCCTATTTCCGCGGACTGGGCGTGGACCTGGTGCCCGGCATCGGGCTGCTGCCCGCCACCGTGCCCGGCGCCTTCGGCGCCTGGCTGACCCTGCTGCGCGACTACGGCACCTGGGAACTGGCCGACGTGCTGCGCCCGGCCATCGACTACGCCCGCAACGGTTTTCCGCTGGTGCCGCGCATCTCGCAGGCCATCCTCGCGGTGCAGGCCCTGTTCCGCGACGAGTGGACCAGCTCGGCCGCCGTCTGGCTGCCCGACGGCAAGGTGCCCGCGCCCGGCGCGCTGCTGCGCACGCCGGCCATCGCCGCCACCTACACCCGCATCCTGGACGAAGCCCACGCGGCGGCGACCGACCGCGCCGGCCGCATCGACGCCGCGCTGGCCATCTGGTACCGCGGCTTCGTCGCCGACGAGATCGACGCCTACTACACCCATGAAGCGGTGCGCGACACCACCGGCCAGCGCAATCGCGGCCTGCTGCGCAAGGCCGACCTGGCCGACTGGCGCGCCCGCTACGACGATCCGGTCACGCTGCAATACGGCCGCTACACGGTTGCCAAGTGCGGCGTCTGGTCGCAAGGCCCGGTTCACCTGCAGCAGCTGGCGCTGCTGCGCCACCTGCAAATGGACGGGCTGGACCCGGCCTCGCCGCAATTCGTGCACCGCATCGCCGAGGCCGCCAAGCTGGCCTTCGCCGACCGCGCCGCCTGGTACGGCGATCCCGATTTCGTCGACGTGCCGCTGGCCGCGCTGCTGAGCGACGACTACGCCCGCGCGCGCCGCCGCCATCGGCCCGCGCGCCGCCACCACGCTGCAACCCGGCTCCCCCGCGGGCCGCGCGCCGCGCCTGCCCGACCTGGAGGTCGCCGCCCGCACCCTGGCCGCGTCCGACACCCGCTTCGGCGTGGGCGAGCCGACCTTCGCGGCGCTGCCGCCGGTGGCCGAATGGGCCGCGCGCGAGATCTTCGTCGGCGACACCTGCCAGATCGACGTCATCGACCGCGACGGCAACATGGTCGCGGCCACGCCGTCCGGCGGCTGGCTGTCGTCCAGCCCGGTGGTGCCGGCGCTGGGCTTTCCGCTGACCACGCGGCTGCAGATGACCTGGCTGGACGACGGCGTGCCCGGCCAGCTGCAACCCGGCAAGCGGCCCGGCACCACGCTGTCGCCCGGCCTGGCGCTGCGCGACGGCCAGCCCTACATGGCCTTCGGCACGCCCGGCGGCGACCAGCAGGACCAGTGGACCGTGTCCTTCTTCCTGCGCCACGCCATGGGCCTGAACCTGCAGCAGGCGATCGACGCGCCGTCCTGGCACATCGACCATTTCCCGGGCTCGTTCTGGCCGCGTTCGCTGACGCTGAACCGCCTGACCGTCGAAGGCCGCCTGCCCGAGGCCACGCGGCAGGCGCTGCGCGAGGCCGGCCACGACGTGCGCGTCGGCCCCGACTGGTCCGAAGGCCACATCAGCGCCTGCACCCGCGAACCGGCGGCCGGCGGCGGCCTGTTGCTGCGCGCCGCCGCCAACCCGCGCGGCATGCAGGGCTACGCGGTCGGCCGATGAACCGATTTTCCATCCAGCCGGCGACGAGACCGGCCTTATCGCAAGGGGTAAACACCATGAAGACCATCCGACGACTGTTGCGCGCCTGCGCCCTGACCCTGGCTTGCGCCGCGCCCGCGCTGGCGCACGCCGCCTGGCCCGAAAAGCCGATCACGCTGATCGTGCCGTGGGCCGCCGGCGGCTCCACCGACATCCTGGCGCGCGTGCTGTCCGAAGGACTGACGCAATCGCTCGGCCAACCCGTCATCGTCGAGAACCGCTCGGGCGCCTCGGGCAACATCGGCAGCACCTTCGTCGCGCGCGCCAAGCCCGACGGCTACACGCTGCTGGTCGGCTCGATGAGCACCCACACCATGAACCAGGCGCTGTACAGCAGCATGCCGTTCGACGGCGCCAAGGACTTCACGCCCATCGCCGAACTGGCGCTGGTCACCAACACGATGGTGGTGCACCCCTCGGTGCCGGCCAGCAACGTCAAGGAATTCATCGACTACGTCAAGGCCAATCCCGACAAGGTGGCCTACGCCTCGGCCGGCCAGGGCTCGACCAACCACCTGAGCGCCGCGCTGTTCGAGAAGGCCGCCGGCGTGAAGATGATGCACATCCCCTACCGCGGCGGCGCGCCCGCGGTGCTGGACACCGTGGCCGGCCGCACCCAGGTGCTGTTCAGCGCCGGCACGCAGACCCTGCCGCACGTGCAGACCGGCAAGCTCAAGCTGCTGGCCGTCACCGAAGAACAACGCTCGCCGCTGCTGCCCGACGTGCCGACCGTGGCCGAGACCCTGCCCGGCTACGAACTGTCGGTCTGGTACGGCGCCTTCGGCCCGGCCGGCATGCCGCCGGCGCTGACGACGCGCCTGAACCAGGAAATCAACAAGATCCTCAAGCGCCCCGACGTCATCAAGAAGATGGGCGACATGGGCGTGCTGCTGCTGGACACCACGCCGGAGCAGTTCGGCCAGGTGCTGGCGCGCGACGCCGACAAATACGGCAAGCTGATCAAGGAACTGGGAATCACCGCCGAATGAGCCTCACGTCCGACACTCCCGCCGTAGAGCGCCTGGCGCAGGCCTATGCCGAGGCCTCGGCCCCGGCCGCCTTCGCCGCGCTCGACGCCCATGCCCATGGCACGCTGGGGCACACGCTGTGCACCATCAACCGCCACGACGCCGAACAAATGCGGGTGGTGCGGCTGTACAGCTCCAATCCCGCGGCCTATCCCCCCGGCGGCAGCAAGGACAAGCGCGGCACCGCCTGGGGCCGCCACGTCCTGCTCGAACGCAAGGTCTTCATCGGCGAGGGGGTCGACGCGATCCGCGAGTTCTTCGACGACCACGACGCCATCCAGGCGCTCGGCCTGCGGTCGGTGATCAACGTGCCGGTGGTGTTCGACGGCGCCTGCCTGGGCACCGTCAACTTCCTGATGCCGCGCGCGGCGCTGACGCCGGCCGACCTCGCCGCCGCCCGGCTGGCGGGCCTGCTGGCCCTGCCGGCCTTCCTGGCGCTGACACCGGCCGGTTGAACAAAGGGGGCGCCACGACGCGCCCCCTGGCTCAGATCAGCGCGCGGCGGATGCGGGCCGAGGCCATGTCGATCACGACCACGAAGCCGACGATGATGATCATCACCGCGCAGGTCTCGGCGTAGCGGAAGCTGCGGATGATCTCCCACAGCACGGTGCCGATGCCGCCGGCGCCGACGATGCCCACCACCGAGGCCGAGCGCACGTTCGACTCGAAGCGGTACAGCGAATACGAGATCCACAGCGGCAGCACCTGCGGGATCACGCCATAGACGATCTCTTCGAGCGCATTGGCGCCGGTGGCGCGCACGCCCTCCACCGGGCGCGGGTCGATGGCCTCGACCGCCTCGGAGAACAGCTTGGCCAGCACGCCGGTGGTATGCACCCACAGCGCCAGCACGCCGGCGAAGGGCCCCAGGCCCACCGCCACGATGAACAGCATCGCGAACACCATTTCATTGATGGCGCGGCAGGCGTCCATCAGGCGCCGCATCGGCTGGTAGACCCAGGCCGGCACCATGTTCGACGAGCACAGCAGCCCCAGCGGCACCGCCACCACGATCGCCAGGAACGTGCCCCACACCGCGATCTGCACCGTCACCACCATCTCGTCCAGGTACATGCGCCAGTCGCGGAAATTGGGCGGGAAGAAGTCGGCGGCGAACTGGGCCATGTTGCCCGAGTCCCGCAACAGGTCCAGCGGCCGCATGTCGGCGCCGCGCCAGGACATCACCAGCAGCGCCAGCACGAAGGCCCATACGAGCAGGACCGGCAGCGACGAGCGCGGGGCGGCGGGGGAACGGGAAGAAGGCACGGCCAGGGTCATGAGGATTCCGGAGGTGAAAAATCGGATGGACGCGCGCCGGCGCTTGCGGGGCAGGCGCCGGCGCGGCGCGGCATCGTTACTGCTTGGCGGTCGGCTGGCCCAGGCTGGCCAGCTTGGCGTCCAGGTCGGCCAGCTGCTTCTGCTTCTCGGCCTGGCCGATGGTGGCGTCGGCTTCGATCTTGGCCTTCTCGCGCGCCAGTTCGATCTGGCGGATCGGCACCAGCTGCTGGTTGTCCGAGGCGCGGAAGCCCTGGTAGGTCAGCGCCTTCAGGTTGGCCATTTCGCGCGCGGCGTCCTTGCCCTTGCCGTAGTTGACGAAGAAGTCTCGGATCTTGGCTTTCATGTCGGCCGGCAGGTCGGTGCGCATGACCAGCGGATCGGCCGGGATCAGCGGCGACTTCCACAGGATGCGCACGCTGTCGTTGGCGTCCTTGCCGGTGTTCAGGCGATAGCGCTCCAGCGCCTCGGTGTTGTTGACGGCCACGTCCACCTGCTTGTTGATGACCGACAGCAGATTGGTTTCGTGGTTGCTGACGCGCACGGCCTTGAAGAAGGTCTTCGGCTCGATCTTGTTGGCGCCCCACAGGTAGTAGCCCGGCACGGCGGTGCCCGAGGTCGAGTTGGGGTCGCCGGCGCCGTAGGTCAGCTGGCCGCGGCGCTTGAGCAGATCGTCCAGGGTCTTGATGTCGCTGTCCTTGTTGACGATCAGCAGCGACCAGTAGCCCGGGTTGCCGTCCTTGTCGATCACCGAGGCGAACACTTCGCCGCTGGCGCGGTCGACCGCTTCGATGGCGGCCTTGTTGCCGTACCAGGCCATCTGCACCTTGTTGAAGCGCATGCCTTCGATGATGCCGGCGTAGTCGGAAGCGAAGAACGGCTTGACCGGCACGCCGATGGCGCGGCTCAGGTCGTCGATGACGGGCTGCCAGACCGACTTCAGGTTGGTCGACGATTCCGTCGAGATGATGCCGAAGTTCAGCGTCTTGGCGTCTTGCGCATGGACTTGCGTGGACAAGGCGGCAGCGGCGATCAGGGCAACAAAGGTTCTGCGTAGCATGGAAAGCTCCGGGTAGGGAACGGGTAAGGTCAGGCCGCGTAGGCCTGTTGGGAAAGCGGCGCCAGGCCCGGCAGGGGCTGAGCTTGCGGCGCATATTCGGGAAGCAGCTCGCTCAGTTCCGAGCCGTACAGGTCGCGCAGCATGGCCGGCGTCAGGTCGGCCGAGGGGCCGTCGTAGACCACCTTGCCGTGGCGCAGCGCCACCACCCGCGGGCAGTAGCGCAGGGCCACGTCGACCTGGTGCAGCGAGACCACCACGGCCACCTTGCGGCTGCGGTTGATGTGCGCCAGCGTGTCCATCACGCGGCGCGAGGACTCGGGATCGAGCGAGGCGATCGGCTCATCGGCCAGGATCACGCGGGCGTTCTGCACCAGCGTGCGGGCGATGGCGGCGCGCTGCTGCTGGCCGCCGGACAGCGTCGAGGCACGCTGAAATGCATAGTCGTCTATACCAACCTGGGCAAGAGCGTCGAGGCCCTGGCGGACTTCATCGCGCAGGAACACGCGCGTCAGGCTGCGCCACATCGGCACCCGCGGCAGCAGGCCGGTCAGCACGTTGGTGATCACCGGCAGGCGGCCCACCAGGTTGAACTGCTGGAACACGAAACCGATGCTGGCGCGCGCGCCGCGCACCTTGCGCGACAGGCGGCCATGGCGCTGGATCAGCTGGCCATTGACCGTGACGCTGCCCTGCCCGGCGTCGCCGACCACGAAGCCCGCCAGATGGCGCAGCAGCGTCGACTTGCCCGAGCCCGAGGCGCCCAGCAGCGCCACCATCTCGCCGTCGGCCACGCGCAGGTCGACGTTGTCCAGCGCCCGCGCGCCGGGATGGAAGGACTTGCTGAGCCCCTGTACTTCGATGGCGTATGTCATCGTTGAAACCCCTTGGATTGGTTCATTCGCGCATTCTGTTTTCGCGGCATGACAGCGCGATGACCTGACGATCGAATCATTTGGCTGAAAATAGGGGTCATGGCAACCGACTGAAAGACATCCGTCATATATGGCCGCGCCACTGTCGCGGCCGGCGGGTATATTCAAGGAATCCCCCTTCCGACAGGCGGTCATCATGCTCAACGGTTCCTGCCTCTGCGGCCGCGTTGCCTACCAGATCACCGGTCCGCTCACCGACGCCCTCAACTGCCATTGCGCCATGTGCCGCAAGTCGCACGGCGCCGCCTTCCGCAGCCGAGCCACCGTCCAGGCCAAGGATTTCGCCTGGACCAAGGGGGAAAACCACGTCACCTGGTATTGCTCGTCGCCGGGCAACTACCGCGGCTTCTGTGAAGCCTGCGGCACGCCGCTGCTCAGCCGCTTCGACCAGACGCCCGACATCTACGGCCTGCCGCTGGGCGCGCTGGACGACGACCCCGGTATCAAGCCGGGCGCGCACTGTCACGTGGCCAGCAAGGCGCCCTGGTTCGACATCATCGACACCCTGCCGCAGTACCCCGAAGCCTACGAGGACGCGGAAACGGCGCTGCCCCACGCCGTTACATAAAAATTCAACCAAGAAGTTGAATTTTGATCGGGAGGACGGCTATATTCAACCCTATGGTTGAATCACTGCCTCCTCCGTCCCTCGATGCCGTCTTTCGCGCGCTGGCCGATCCCACGCGCCGCGACATGCTGCAGCGCCTGGCCGGCGGAGACCGGACCATCGGTGAACTGGCCGCGCCCCTGCGCATGAGTTTCGCCGGCGCCTCCAAGCACGTGCAGGCGCTGGAACGGGCCGGCCTGCTGCGGCGGACCGTCAACGGCCGCAGCCACGTATGCAGCCTGAATCCGGCCCCGATGGCCGAAGCCATGCAATGGCTGCGCTTCTATGAACATTTCTGGTCGGGTCGGCTGGACGCGCTCGAAGCCGCGCTGGCCGCCCATGCGCCCCCCCGACCGCCTCCCTCGGAGAGCCAACATGAGTGATTACGGTGTCGTCACCAGCCCCGCGTCCCTTTGCTTTACCCGTATCCTGCCCGCCAGCGTGGAACGGGTCTGGGCCTTCCTGACCGAATCCGACAAGCGCGGACTGTGGCTGGCGAGCGGCGACATGGAGCTGCGCGAAGGCGGCGGCGTCACGCTGCGCTTCGTGCACGCCGACCTGTCTTCCGTGGCCGAGCCCACGCCCGAGCCCTACAAGCCCTATGAAAACGGCGTCACCACGCACGGCGTCATCACCCGGTGCGAGCCGCCGCGGCTGCTGGCGTTCACCTGGGGCGGCTCGCAGGGCCAGCCATCGGAAGTGACGTTCGAGCTGTCGCCGCAAGGCGATGGCACCCGCCTGGTGCTGACCCACCGCAAGCTGGCCTCGCGCGCCGACATGATCGACGTGGCCGGCGGCTGGCACGCGCACCTGGGCGTGCTGTCCGCGCGCCTGGCGGGCCGCGAGCCGGGCCCGTTCTGGTCTGCGCTGCTGCGCTGGGAAACGGACTACCAGGCGCGCATTCCGGCGCAATAAGGGACGCCATTCCCGCCCCGCGCCTGTCGGGGCGGGACCACCGTTCCTTCCCCGTTATTCCCGCGGCCGGATCCGCCGCCGCACAGTCGTTCAATAGCAACTATCACGCCTTCAGGGCGGATAAAAACTGGCTAATCATTGCGCTTTGCAGTAACATAAGTCCGTGATTTTTCCGCAAAAACCGGGCTTCGTTCACAACATTGAGTGCCAACCCACGGTGGCAGTCTGAGTACCTACCCGCAGTGGCGGGTCAGGACGGACTTTCGCCCGGCATTCCCGCGACGCTGCAACCGGTTTTCTTGGGTGAAACCTGCCCTCGCCCCGTGGCGCAACCCGCGTCGCCCGGTATCGCAGCAGACACTCCAACCCGCTTCTTCCGGCGACGCGCCACAAACGCCGACCCGCGACCAAGCTGCGCATCACGCGCACACTGCCCTCGCGGCGCGAGTATCCGTCATTTCAGACATCCACTTGGGATGCCGTGGCCCATACCCGCGCTTGCCCGGACGTTTTACGTTCAACCGCTGGACCTGGCTAACAGAGTCCGACGCGCTCGCCATCCCCGGGTGGCGCGCCATGCCGACGGCATGGCGGCGCGTATTGATCAAGGAGTAGAGAATGGCTAAAGAAGAACTCATCGAACTGGACGGCATCGTTGACGAAGTGCTGCCCGATAGCCGCTACCGCGTCACGCTGGACAACGGCATCGAAGTCGGCGCCTACGCCTCGGGCCGCATCCGCAAGCACCGCATCCGCATCCTGGCCGGTGACCGCGTCACGCTGGAAATGTCGCCGTACGACCTGACCAAGGGCCGCATCAACTTCCGCCACAAGGACGAGCGCGGCCCCGCCCCGACCAGCCGTCCCCAGCAGTACCGCCGCTGAGCCGCGGGGCCGGCGTCCTCGCCGGCCTGCCGTCGCCACGGCGGGCGCCCTGCCGCGGGTTGCCCCATGGCCTTAAACTCGCGCGCGCCCTGCCGTAGTAATGCGCAAGACCCCGGTTCGTGAAAGAATGGCGCTCCCCCGGCGCCAGGCCCGGCGGAACACGCATGAAGCAGCAAGATGGATCTGACACAGGAATTGAAAGAAGCGGCCGACCAGCTCTCCCTGACGCGAAGACGATTCGCCAAGGGGGAAGAAGGCCTGCGCCTGCTGCATCAATCGCGTGAAGCGTTCATCAACAGCCTGCGCAATACCGGCCTGACCTACGCCGAGGCCAAGACCAAGTACGACAACTGCCTGGACGAGCAGGAAGTGCAGCTGCACGGCATGCTGGACCAGATGATGTACGCCGAGCGCATGCACCAGTACGTCCTGCATCGCATCTCCCTGCAGCAGCCGCAGGACGCGCCCGCGCCGCAAGCGGCCACCGCCTGAAGGCGGCCCGGCCTTTTCCCCAGCCATCGAGTTTCACAGCGGCGCCGACGCCCGGCGCGGCCTTGCCGCGCCTGCGGGCCTCGCTGCGTCAGGGCTTGAAGGCGCCGATGAAGATCGCGGGATCGACCCGCGCATCGTTCAGGCTGACGTTCCAGTGCAGGTGCGGGCCGGTCGCCCGGCCGGTCGCGCCGACCTTGCCCACCACCCCGCCCCGCGCCACGGCGTCGCCCACCTTCACGTCGATCGCCGACATGTGGCAGAACATGCTCACGAAGCCCTGGCCATGGTCCAGGAAGACGGTCTTGCCGTTGAAGAAATAATCCCCCACCAGCGACACCACGCCCGCGGCCGGCGCCTTGATCGGCGTGCCGGCGGGCACGGCGAAATCCAGGCCGGAATGCGGATTGCGCTCTTCGCCGTTGAAGAAGCGACGCAGGCCGAACGGGCTGGACAGGCGGCCGCCGCTGACCGGGCGGTCAAGCAGCAGGTTGCTGGGCGTGACGCCGGCGCGGTAGGCGCGGTTGGCGGCGCTCTGCTCGGCCATCTCGCGCTCGATGCGCTTCATGTCGTCGGGATCGGGATTGACCTGGCGCGGATTCTTCAGCGTGATGTGCTGCGCCACGTATTCCTTGGCGCGCACGGTGAACGGCAGCTGGCGCGCGCCGGCGCCGTCGCGCACGGAAATTTCCTGCGGGCCCGGCTTGACCGCCAGCGGGATGCCCACGACGGCGATCCACTGCTTGCCGTCTTCGCGCACCACCAGCACGCGGCGATCGCGATAAGTGACCTCGGGCGCCGTCGCCGCGTCGCCCAGCGCCAGCACGGCGACGCCGCCAGGCACCGGCGCATTGAGCTTGCGGCTGATGAAACCGCCCTGCTCTGCGGCCGGCGCCTGCCTGGCGCGCACCGGCAGGGCCAGGCACACCGCGGCCGCGGCCAGGCCCAGCCGCAGCATGTCTCGGCGTTGCGGCATCACTGCTGCAGGCACAGGTTGGCCGGTTCGATCAGGGTCTGGTCGCGACGCGCGATGCGGGTCGACAGGCGGGCCTCGGTCTTGCCCTTCCAGGTGGTGGTGGTCAGCACCGCCTCGACGCCCAGGCTGTCCGACTGGATCAGCTCGAAGCCGTTGCGCACTGCCTTGCGCTCGAAGCGCACGCCCTGGTCCTTCCAGGCCGCGGCGACACAGTTGGTGTATTCGTCGGCCGTGCGCTGGGTCGAGCCGTAGAACACCGGATCGCGGTCGCGGACGTCTTTGACGTTGGCGCAGGCCGACACGGCGAGCACGACGGCGGTAAGGGACAAGGCGGTACGGACCTTCATATCAGGACTCTCTGGCAATGAATGGGAAGAGGCGGCCAACTATACCGCAGCGTCCGGCGACGGTTGCGGGCGGCGCGCCGATTTGGGGCGGAACGCGGCGATGACCTCGGGACGGGTCTCGGCATAGGGCCCGCCAATCAGGTCGATGCAATAGGGAATGGCGGCGAAGATGCCCGGCACCAGCGTCGATCCGTCATCGGCCTTCAGGCCTTCGAGGGTCTCGCGGATCGCCTTGGGCTGGCCCGGCAGGTTCACGATCAGGGCAGCGTGCGCGGGCCGTTCGCGGATCACGGCGACCTGCCGCGACAGGATAGCGGTGGGCACGAAGCGCAGGCTGATCTGGCGCATCTGCTCGCCGAAGCCCGGCATTTCCTTGGTGCCGACCGCCAGCGTGGCCTCGGGCGTGACGTCGCGGCGCGCCGGGCCGGTGCCGCCGGTGGTCAGGACCAGGTCGCAGCCACAGGTGTCGACCAGCTCGATCAGCGTCTCGGAGATGCGGGCGGTTTCGTCGGGGATCAGCCGGTCCACCGCCTGCCACGGCGAGGCCAGCGCGCCGCCCAGCCAGGCGCGCAGGGACGGCAGGCCCTCGTCCTGGTAGGCGCCGGCCGACGCGCGGTCGGAAATCGACACCAGGCCGATGATCAGTTCGTCGGGATGGCGGCGGGCGATACGGGTAGGGGCGGTCATGGGCGCTCGGGCGTGGAGTGGGCGGAAGGCGCGGGGCACGGACGCCGCCGGCGGACCGGGGCGCGGTCAATCCTGGAAATCCAGGACCCCGCCAGACAAGGATGCTATCGCATTCTCCGCCGGGCAGCCGGCCGGGGGTGCCGGTCCCCCTGTGGCAAAAAGGGGAATCCGCGGGCACCCGCGGGTTTGCGCGCTTGTCTCGGTCATGGGGGCTGGATAACATCCGCTCACAATCTTCTCTTTCACCCCGATCCGCGCGCCGCGCCTTCCTGGTTCCTCATGTTCACACGCACCCTTGGGCAGCATGCGCTGGCGGCGGCGCTGGCCTTGTCCGTCGCGCTGGCCGCGGGCTGGGGCGCCTGGCACTGGCTGGCCCTGCGCACCGGGCCCTGCGCCGAAGCGGCGACGGGCGTCTATATCCACAACCTCGGCAACACCCTCGAAGACCAGACCCGCAACCTGTCGCGGCTGAGCCAGGCGCTGCGCACCGGCGACCGGCTGGTGGTGCTGGGCTCGTCCGAGCTGACCAGCACCGACCTGCGCTTCGTGCCCTACCGCTTCCTGGCCGACGAGCTGCGCATGCCGGTCATGGCCTACGGCCATTCGGGCTTCCAGTCGCTGGGCATGCAGCTGGTGCTGGCGGCGCTGGCCGACGACCTCTCGTCCGCCTCGCGCGTCGTCATCATGGTGTCGCCGGGGTGGTTCGACGGCGACGGCGGGCTGGGCCCGGATGAATTCCGCGAGCATGCCAATCCCCTGCTGCCGCGCCTGCTGCGCCAGCCCGAGGGCCGCGAACAGGTGGCGCGCTGGCTGCGCGACAAGGGCGACGCCCGGGTGGCATGGTCGATGGCGGCCGAGCAGGCCTATGTCTTCCGCCAGCGGCTGATCGGACTGTGGACGCCCGCGCACGCCGCCCCCGCGCCCGAGCAGGAAGCCGCCGGTCCGACGGCGGCGGCCCGGGTGGTGGACTGGGACGCCCTGGCGCGCGAGGCCCAGGAAGCCGAACAGGCGCAGATGACGCGCAACCGCTACGCGGTGCGCGACGATTTCTTCGACAAGTACCTGCAGACGGTCGCGGCCGGCGGCAAGACCGCCTTCCAGCCGCAACCGCTGACCGGCAAGGACGAACTGCGCGAGCTGGAAGCGCTGATGCGGCTGCTGCGCAACCACGGCGTCAACGCGCTGTTCGTGATGCAGCCGCTGCACCCGATGGTCTTCAGGGACCTGGACCGCTTCAC
>NZ_CYTY01000014.1:99147-109042 GCF_001298995.1 Achromobacter sp. 2789STDY5608615 | reverse complement strand
GGCCGACACCTCGGCCAACCTGGGCAAGCCGCTGGAAATCGAGTTCCAGTACCAGAAGTTCTGAGGAGGCGGCCGGGGCGGCGCTGCTCCGGCCGGCGGCCATGGCGGACGGCAAAAGTTGTCTGACGCAACCAGGGACAGGTCACAAATCTGTAATAATCTGGCCTCCGCCGGATCCTCCCCCGCCTCCATGTCCACCCTCTTTCACGGCCTCGACCTCTGGGTTGGCCTCAGCCTTGCATTGGCCCTGACGTTCGTCCTGGCCTTCGAATTCATCAATGGCTTCCACGACACGGCGAACGCCGTCGCGACGGTCATCTACACCAAGGCCATGCCGCCGCATCTGGCGGTGGTGCTTTCCGGCATCTTCAACTTCCTCGGCGTGCTGCTCGGCGGCGTGGGCGTGGCCTACGCCATCGTCCACCTGCTGCCGGTGGAGCTGCTGATCAACGTCGATACCGGACGCGGGCTGGCCATGGTGTTCGCCATGCTGGCCGCGGCCATCGCCTGGAACCTGGGCACCTGGTATTTCGGCATTCCGGCCTCCAGCTCGCACACGCTGATCGGCTCGATCCTGGGCGTGGGCCTGGCCAACGCGCTGATCACCGACCTGCCGCTGGCCGAGGGCGTGAACTGGGGCAAGGCGATCGACATCGGCGCCTCGCTGGTGGTGTCGCCGGTGGCCGGCTTCCTGGTCGCGGGCGGCCTGCTGCTGGCGCTCAAGCGCTGGCTGCCGCTGTCGAAGATGCACAAGACGCCCGAGCAGCGCCGCGCCATCGACAACAAGAAGCACCCGCCGTTCTGGAATCGCCTGGTGCTGGTGCTGTCGGCCATGGGCGTGAGCTTCGTGCATGGCTCGAACGACGGCCAGAAAGGCATCGGCCTGATCATGCTGGTGCTGATCGGCATCGTGCCGGCCAACTTCGTGCTGGACACCAACAGCACCACCTACCAGATCGAGCGCACGCGCGACGCGGCCACCCACCTGAGCGCGTTCTACCAGCGCAACGAAGCCATGCTGGGCGACTTCCTGGCGCTCAAGCGCGCCGGCTCGGCCTCGGACCTGCCGCGCACCTTCCGCTGCGATCCCGAACTGACCCTGCCCACCATCGACGCGCTGCAGGCCGACCTGCACGGCGTCAGCAACTACGCCGACCTGTCGGCGGCCAAGCGCATCGACGTGCGCCGCTACCTGCTGTGCCTGGACGACACCGCCAAGAAGGTGGCCCGCATCGAAGGCCTGCCGGCGCGCGAGCGCACCGACCTGCAGCGCCTGCGCGCCGACCTGACCGCCACCACCGAATACGCGCCTTTCTGGGTGATCGTGGCGGTGGCGCTGGCGCTGGGCGCCGGCACCATGGTCGGCTGGCGCCGCGTGGTGCTGACGGTGGGCGAGAAGATCGGCAAGCAGGGCATGACCTACGCGCAGGGCATGTCGGCGCAGCTGACCGCGGTCGGCGCCATCGGCCTGGCCAACGTCTTCAGCCTGCCGGTGTCCACCACCCACGTGCTGTCGTCCGGCGTGGCCGGCACCATGATCGCCAACAAGAGCGGCCTGCAGGGCGGCACGGTGCGCAACATCCTGCTGGCCTGGATCCTGACCCTGCCCGCCTCGATGCTGCTGGCGGCCGGCCTGTTCTGGATCGGCGTGCAGATCGCGGGCTGACGCCCCCGCGCCGGCCGTGCATCATCTGCACGGCCGGCGCAACACTGTGGCTACCGCGCCGGGCTATTTCCGGCGCGCACACGCCTCTACCATGGCGCCATGGCTACCTCTTCCCTTCCCATCCTGCATTACATCTACGACCCGCTGTGCGGCTGGTGCTACGGCGCCGCGCCGCTGGTGCAGGCCGCCCGCGGCATCGACGGCCTGTCCATCGCGCTGCACGGCGGCGGCATGATGACCGGCGGCAACCGCCAGCCGGTCACCGAGGCGTTGCGCCGCTACGTCATGCCGCACGATGAACGCATTGCCGGCCTGACCGGCCAGGTGTTCGGCCCGGAGTATGTCGACGGCCTGCTGCGCGACCGCGGCGCGGTGTTCGATTCGGCTCCGCCCACCACCGCGATCCTGGCCGCCCAGGCCCTGGACGGACGCGGCCTGGACATGCTGCAACGGTTGCAGCGCGCCCACTACGTCGAGGGCCGGCGCATCGCCGATCCCGCCGAACTGCGCCGCCTGGCCGAGGAGATCGGCCTGGACGGCGCGGCCTTCCAGGCCGCGTATGACGCCACCGCCGGCGAAGCCACCGACCGCCACTTCGCGCAAAGCCGCGCGCTGCTGGAGCAGTTGCGCGGCTCGGGCTTCCCGACGCTGGCGCTGGAGCGCGACGGCGCCTGCGAATTGCTGGAACCCGCCCGCTTCCTGGGCCGCCCGTCGCAATGGCAGGCGGACCTGCGCGAACGCCTCAGGTAATCAGGACTCGCCGATGTCGCCGTCGCGCTGCAGCGCGCGGTGCATCGACGGACGCGCCGCCAGCCGCTCGGCATAGGCCGAGAACACCGGGTTCTCCGGGATCACCTTGACCTGCATCATGAATTGCAGCGAGCCGCCCAGCACGATGTCGACCGCGCTGAAATGCTCGCCCAGGAAAAACGGGCGGGACTGCAGCACGCGGGTCAGGACCTGCTCGACCTCGTCGGCCGAGCCCCAGCCCATCGTGCCGTCCTGGTGCGGCGTCTTGAAGGCGCGCTCGGTCATGGCCGGCTCGAACACGCCAGTGGAATACGACAGCCAGGTCAGATAGGGGCCGCGCTGCGGGTCGCCCACGACGGGGCCCAGGCCGGCCTCGGGATAAAGGTCGGTCAGGTACAGCGCGATGGCCGGGGTCTCGAACACCGGCACGCCATCGTGCACCAGCGCCGGCACCTTGCCGTGCGGGTGGATGTCGATGTAGTCGGGCGCGATATGGCCGGATCCGTCGCGGCGGCGGATCGACACCATCTCGGTGTCGTAGGGCACGCCCAGTTCTTCCAGCAGCCAGAGAATCCGGAAGGAACGCGAGCGCGGCGCGTGATAGAGGGTCAGCATGGTCTGTCTCCTTATTCGTCGGCGCCCAGCGCGCGCAGTTGCGCCTTCAGGCGGCGGACTTCCTGGCTCAGGTCCAGGATCAGCGCCACGGCGTCGAGGCCGGCGCCGAAATCACGCTCCAGGCGGCGCGCGTCCAGGGCGCGTTGCAGGTCCAGGCTGTAGAAACGCCATTCCGCCGGGCGCGGGCCGCTGGCGTCGACGATGCCGACCTCGACCAGTTGCACCACCCAGTCGACCTCGGCGCCGCAGGCGCGGGCCAGGTCGTCGGCACTGAGCGGTTGCGATTTGCCCACCACGGTGGCGCTGCTGATGACGACTTTCTTCATGATCAGACCCCCAGGTGGCGCCGCGGATTGAACGGCAGGTCTTGCTGCATCTTGCGATAGGCCGCCTTGGCCGCGTCGCTGTCGGCCGGCGGCAGCGCCAGCTCCAGCACCAGGTACAGGTCACCGGGTGGATCGCCCGGGATGCCGCGGCCGCGCAGCCGCAGCTTGCGGCCGTTGCCGGACCCGGCCGGCACCGAGACCTCGACCGTGCCGCCCGGCGTGGGGGCGTTGACCTGGGCGCCCAGCGCGGCTTCCCAGGGCGCCACCGGCAGCGTCATGTACAGGTCGCGGCCCTCGGCGCGGTAGCGCGCATGGGGCTTGAAACGGACCTCCAGGTACAGGTCGCCGTTCTCGCCGCCGCCGTAGCCCGGCATGCCCTGCCCGGCCAGGCGGATGAACTGGCCCTCGCGCACGCCCGGCGGGATCCGCACGCTGAGCGTGCGCGTCTGCACCTGCGGGCGGCCCTGGTCGTCGACCGTCATGGAGCGCAGGCTGATGTCGCGGGTGGCGCCTTGCAGCGCGTCCTCGAGATCGACCTCGATGGCCGCGTGGTGGTCGTCGCCGCGGGCGCGGAATTCCTGCTCGCGCCCCGCGCCCTGCGCGTGGCGGCCGCGGCCGCCGAACAGCGACGAGAAGAACTCGCTGAACTGCGCCTCCTCGCCGGGGGCGGCGCCGCGATGGAACTCGAACCCTTCGTCCCAGCCGGGCGGCGGCTGGAAGCCACCCCCGGGCGAGACGCCGGCGGCAAGGTTGTCGTAGGCCTCGCGCTTTTCCTTGTCGCGCAGCACGTCGTAGGCTTCGTTGACGTCGCGCATGCGGGCCTCGGCGTCGCTTTCCTTGCTGACGTCGGGGTGGTATTTGCGGGCGAGTTTGCGGTAGGAGCGCCGGATGTGGTCTTCGGAGGCGCCGCGCTCCACCCCAAGAATGCTGTAGTAGTCCTTGAACTCCATTTTCCAGCCCATGGTGAGGGTTGCAGCCAAAGGCGGCGGCTCGCGCCGGATTCGGCCCTGAACAGAAAGAAGATAGGGGCTCTGGCGCGATTTTTCAATGCGCTTCGACCCGTCGCGCCGCTTCGCGCATAATTGACGGTCGCGCCACCCGCCGCCACAGGCGGGGCCGCCCATGAACAGGAACCGATCGTGCTGGAAATCATCGACGTCGACTTCAACAACCCGGAACACGGCCAGCAGGTGCTGGCCATGCTCAACGAATACGCCAGCGGCCCCATGGGCGGCAGCACGCCCCTGCCCGAGTACGCGCAGCGCAACCTGATCGCGGAACTGGCCAGGCGGCCCACGGCGCGCGCCCTGCTGGCGCGGGTCGACGGCGCCGCGGCCGGCGTGGCCATCTACCTCGAGGGCTTCTCGACCTTCGCCTGCCGCCCGCTGGTGAACCTGCACGACCTGGCGGTGTCGCCCCGGTTCCAGGGCCAGGGCGTGGGCAAGCAGCTGCTGGCCGCGCTGGAAGACCGCGCCCGCCGGCTCGACTGCTGCAAGATCACGCTGGAAGTGCTGGAAGGCAACGACGTGGCCCAGGGCCTGTACCGCAAGCTCGGCTACGAGGGCTATTCGCTCGACGAGGACACCGGCCGCGCCATGTTCTGGCAGAAGAAACTGGCCGCCTGAGCCCTCCGCTTTTTCGCGGCGCGCCGCCCCCAAGGAAAAACCACCATGAAGATGAGCAATATCCCCTTCGGCACCACCGACTGGTCCGAGGTCGAACCCACCGAGCATCCCGGCGACACCGGCAAGGCCTACTGGCGCACCCGCCAGTTCGGCGACCTGCGCGTGCGCATGGTCGAATACACGCCCGGCTACCTGGCCGATCACTGGTGCAGCAAGGGCCACATCCTGTTCTGCCTGGAAGGCGAGCTGCACACCGAGCTGGAAGACGGCCGCACCTTCGTGCTGACCCCCGGCATGAGCTACCAGGTGGCCGACCAGGCCGAGCCGCACCGCTCGTCCACCGCCGTCGGCGCCAAGCTCTTCATCGTCGACTGACGCATCGGCGCGACACGCGAAACTTCAATTGCGTTACGCTCTGCGTCATAGTCCCCTTTTATCCACCGCCTGACCGGAGATGCACTTGGGCGCCCCGTTTACGCTGTTCGTCGATTCCCAGTTCCTCAGCCCCTACGCCATGTCGGCCTATGTGGCGCTGACCGAGAAACAGCTGCCGTTCGAGGTCCGCATGATCGACCTCGACGCCGGCGAACAGCGCATGCAGCCGTACCAATGCCGCGCCCTGACCGCGCGCGTGCCGGCCCTGACCCACGGCGACTTCAACCTGACCGAGTCCACCGCGATCGCGGAGTACCTGGAAGACCTGCATCCGGCGCCCGCCTGCACCGCGCTCTATCCGGCTCAGCCGCGCGAGCGCGCCCGCGCCCGCCAGCTGCAGGCCTGGCTGCGCAGCGACCTGGGCGCGCTGCGCCAGGAACGCCCGACCGAGACGGTCTTCTACGACCGGGCCGGCGAACCGCTGTCGGACGCCGGCCATTCGGCCGCGGCCAAGCTGATCCACGTGGCCGGCGCGCTGATCGGCGCGGGCCAGTCGACCCTGTTCGATGAATGGTGCCTGGCCGACCTGGACCTGGCGGTGGCGCTGCGCCGCCTGTGGCTGGACGGCCTGCCCGATCCGCTGCGCGACTATGCCGAGACCCAGTGGCAGCGCCCCTCGGTGCGCAAATGGCTGGAGCACAACGCGGCGGCCCGCGCCTGATTCCCGCCCCCGGAGCCGCCATGCAATTGCTGGATCACGTCTCCATCAGCGTCGCCGGACTCGACAGCGCCCGGCCGTTCTACGATGCCGTCATGGCGGCCCTGGGCGCGGCCAAGGTCTACGACCACGCCGACGCCCTGGGCTATGGCGAACGCTGCCGCCCCGGCGATGCCGGCCATACCTACCTGAGCGTCCAGGCCGATCCCGCGGCGTCGCCGACACCGCCGGCGCGCCGCCACTGGTGCTTCAAGGCCGCCGACCGCGCCGCCGTGGATGCGTTCCACGCCGCCGGACTGGCCCACGGCGGAAGCGACCAGGGCGCCCCGGGGCTGCGGCCGCACTACCATCCGCATTACTACGCCGCCTTTCTGTCGGACCCGTCCGGTAACCGCATCGAAGCCGTGTGCCACCACGCCCCATGAATCACGGCGCGGGCGCGGCATCAAGCAGGGACGGATAGTTCCGGGCGTTTGACTTGCATCAACCGTCCCCATGTTGCGATGCAACATCCATTCAGGTGTAATGGGGGGGTCAAGTCAGCTGGTTCCACTTGGAGAACCGGTCCGGTAGCACCCGCTGCCGGGTGCTACCTATAGGAGATCGCCATGGCCGGATCCGGCAACGATCGCGTCCCCGCCCCGTCCTTCAACCCCTGGACGGCCGCCTATGAATATGCCGTGGACGCCTGGCAGCGCGGCGTGCTGTACGCCGACGTCATGCGCCAGCGCGGCAACCAGTACCACGACCACATGGCCAAGCGGGCCCCGAACGTGCTCAGCATGGAGTACGAATTCGTGCTGGACGGCCGCGAGCTGCCGCGCCCGGTCAATTACGGCCTGCTGCGCATCAAGCCGCCGGAAGGCGTGACGGTCGACCCGATCAAGCGCCCCTTCCTGGTGGTCGATCCGCGCGCCGGCCATGGCCCCGGCATCGGCGGCTTCAAGCCCGAGAGCGAGATCGGCGTGGCGGTGCGCGCCGGCCATCCCTGCTATTTCGCCACCTTCCTGCCGCAGCCGGTGCCGACCCAGACCGTCGAAGACGTGATGAAGGCCGAGGCGCACTTCCTGGAAGAGATCATCGCCCGCCACCCCGACGCCGAGGGCAAGCCGGTGGTGGTGGCCAACTGCCAGGCCGGCTGGCAGATCATGATGACCGCCGCCGTGCGCCCGGAACTGTTCGGGCCCATCATCATCGCCGGCGCGCCGCTGTCCTACTGGGCCGGCTGGCGCGGCATGAACCCGATGCGCTACGCCGGCGGCCTGCTCGGCGGCAGCTGGCTCACCGCCCTGACCAGCGACCTGGGCGACGGCAAATTCGACGGCGCCTGGCTGGTGCAGAACTTCGAGAACCTCAACCCCGCCAACACGCTCTGGTCCAAGCAGTACAACCTGTACGCCAAGGTCGACACCGAGGCCGACCGCTACCTGAGCTTCGAGAAATGGTGGGGCGGCCACGTCTTCCTGAACGGGCCGGAAATCCAGTACATCGTCGACAACCTGTTCGTCGGCAACCGCCTGTCGACCGCCGGGCTGGTCACCTCCGACGGCATCCGCATCGACCTGCGCAACATCCGCTCGCCGATCGTGGTGTTCTGCTCCAAGGGCGACAACATCACCCCGCCGCCGCAGGCGCTGGGCTGGATCCCCGACCTGTACCAGGACGACGCCGAGGTGCTGGCGCACGACCAGACCATCGTCTACGCCGTGCATGAAAGCATCGGCCACCTGGGCATCTTCGTGTCCGGCAGCGTGGCGCGCAAGGAGCACCAGGAATTCACTTCCAACATCGACATGATCGATGTGCTGCCGCCGGGCATCTACCAGGCCGAGATCGCCGACAAGACGCCGGACACGCCCAACGCCGACCTGGCCTATGGCAAGTACGTGCTGTCGTTCGAGCAGCGCAACATGGACGACGTGCGCGCCATCGTCGACCGCAAGGAAGACGACGACCGCCGCTTCGCGGCCGTGGCCCGCATCTCCGACATCAACCTGGGCATCTATCGCAGCTTCGTGCAGCCCTGGGTGCGCGCCCTGGTGACGCCGCAGTCGGCCGAATGGAGCCAGCGCCTGCACCCGCTGCGCCTGCCCTACGAACTGGTGTCCGACCGCAACCCGCTGATCGCCCCGGTCGCCCAGGTGGCCGAACAGGTGCGCGAGCATCGCCAGCCGGTGGCGCCGGACAATCCGTTCCTGCTGGCCCAGGAGATGTTCTCGAAGCTGGTCGAGACCAGCCTGAACATCTTCCAGGAACTGCGCGACTCGGCCGACGAGCGCACCTTCATGGGCGTCTACGGTTCGCCGCTGATGCAGGATCTGGCCGGCCTGGGCGGCAAGGACGGCCAGCCGCGCCGCCACCCCGGCGTGTCGCCGGAACACCGCCGCTTCATGGAAGAGCGCGCCGCCGAACTGCGTTCGCTGCTGCAGGAAGGCGGCCTGCGCGTCGCGGCCATCCGCATGCTGCTGTACGTGGCCGGCGCCGAGGGCGGCCTGGACGAGCGCAGCTTCGCGCTGATCCGCAAAATGCGCGCCGAGGCCGGCAACGCCATGACGCTGCAGGAATTCAAGGACATCACCCGCGACCAGGCCATGATGATGCGGCTGGACTCGGCGGCCGTGCTGCAGACCATGCCCAAGCTGCTGGAAGGCTCGTCGCCGGCCGCCATCCGCGAGGCGCTGGAGAGCATGAAGCACGTGCTGGAAGCCGCCGAGCCGCTGAACCCGGCCGCGCGCGCCAGCCTGGCCGAGATGGAACGGATCTTCGAGACGGCGGCGCGCGCCGCGACCGCGAAACGGGAGCCGTCGGCCCCGACCCGGCCCGCCGTCCGCAAACCGGCAGCCGCAAAACGCGATGCCGCGCCGGCCGAATCCGCGACGCCCGCCGCCCGTCCGCGCCGCGCCGCCACGGCGGCCAGCGCCAAGTCCACGCCGCAAGCCGCGGTCAAGGCCGCCGCCCGCAAGCAAGCCGCGCCCGTGCGCGTCCGCAAACCCGCCACCGCCAAGGCCAAACCGGAATGAGTCTGCCCACCTCCACGCACTACGACAAGCTCATCGCGCGCGCCCAGACCCTGGCGCCCGCCGCCTGCGCCATCGCCCATCCTTGCGACGAGCCGTCGCTGTCGGCCGCGCTGGAAGCGCGCGACCTGGGCTTGCTGCGTCCCATCCTGGTGGGGCCGGAACTCAAGATCCGCGACACGGCCGCGCAGTACAAGCTGAACCTGGGCGACGCCCGCATCGTCGATGCGCCACACAGCCACGCCGCGGCCGAGACCGCCGTGGCGCTGGTGCGCGGCGGCGAGGCCTCGCTGCTGATGAAGGGCAGCCTGCACACCGACGAGCTGATGCACGAAGTGGTGGCGCGCGCCACCGGGCTGCGCAGCGGCCGCCGCATCAGCCATGTGTTCATCATGGAAGTGCCGACCTACGCCGAGCCGCTGTTCATCACCGACGCGGCCATCAACATCTTCCCGGACCTGGAAACCAAGGCCGACATCATCCGCAACGTGATCGACCTGCACCACGGCCTGGGCCTGGGCGAGCCGCGCGTGGCGATCCTGTCGGCGGTGGAGCAGGTGACGCCCAGCATCCCCAGCACCATCGAGGCCGCCGCGCTGTGCAAGATGGCCGACCGCGGCCAGATCGCCGGCGGCGTGCTGGACGGCCCGCTGGCGCTGGACAACGCCATCAGCCCCGACGCGGCCCGCATCAAGGGCATCCGCTCGCTGGTGGCGGGCGTGGCCCAGGTGCTGGTGGTGCCCGACCTGGAAGCCGGCAACATGCTGGCCAAGAACCTGACGTTCCTGGCCAACGCCGAAGCC
>NZ_CYTY01000014.1:85108-98949 GCF_001298995.1 Achromobacter sp. 2789STDY5608615 | reverse complement strand
CTCGTCATCAACGCCGGCAGTTCCAGCATCAAGTTCTACCTGTACGACATCGACGACAAGCAGGCCCTGGCGCCGCGCCTGGGCGGCCAGCTCGAAGGCATCGGCACCAGCCATCCGCGCCTGCGGGTGCGCGACGCCGCCGGCCAGACGCTGGTGGAACGCGACATCGCGCCCAGCCACGCGCCCGACGTGCCCAACGGCCAGGAAGTGGTCGGCACCTGGCTCAGCGGCCACCTGGGCGGCGCGCCGCTGGCCGTCGGCCACCGCGTGGTGCACGGCGGCCCCGACCTGTCCGAACCGGTGCTGATCGACGATGACATCCTCGCCAGGCTCGAGGCCTTCACGCCGCTGGCGCCGCTACACCAGCCCAACAACCTGGCGCCGATCCGCGTGATCCGCGAGCGGCGTCCGTGGATTCCGCAGGTGGCGTGCTTCGACACCGCCTTCCACCGCAGCCATTCGGACGTGGCCGACCGCTACGCCCTGCCCGAGTCGCTGTACCAGCAGGGCGTGCGGCGCTACGGCTTCCATGGCCTGTCCTACGAATACATCGCGCAGCGGCTGCGCCAGGCGCTGCCCGAGATCGCCATGGGCAAAATCATCGCCGCGCACCTGGGCTCGGGCGTGTCGGCCTGCGCCATGCACCAGGGCAAGAGCGTCGACAGCACCATGGGCTTCACCGCGCTAGAGGGCCTGCCCATGGGCACGCGGCCGGGCCGCCTGGATGCCGGCGTGGTGCTGTGGATGATGGAACAGGGCATGTCGCACGACGACATCGAGCACGTGCTGTACCACGACTGCGGCATGAAGGGCCTGTCGGGCATCAGCAACGACATGCGCGAACTGCTGGCCAGCGACGCGCCGTCGGCCAGGCTGGCGCTCAAGTACTTCGCCTGGCGCGTGGCCGAGGGCATGATCGGCCTGGGCTGCGCCATGAACGGCATCGACGGCATCGTCTTCACGGCCGGCGTCGGCGAGAACTCGGCCGAGATCCGCCAGGCCATCAGCGAGCACTGGGGCTGGCTCGGCATCAAGCTCGACCCCGAACGCAATGCGCATCACGGACCGCGCATTTCCAGCGACGACAGCCGCATTGGCGTGTACGTGGTGCGCACCAACGAAGAGCTGATCATCGCGCAGCACACCCTGGCCCTGGTGAAGCAACGATGAGCGCCGCCCTGCCCCTGGCCGGCAAGCGCGGCCTGGTCACCGGCATCGCCAACGCCGACTCCATCGCCTGGGGTTGCGCCAAGGCGTTCCGCGCCATGGGCGCCGAGCTGGCGGTGACCTACCTGAACGACAAGGCGCGCCCGCACGTCGAACCGCTGGCGCGCCAGGTCGACGCATCGCTGCTGATGCCGCTGGACCTGCTGCGCGACGGCGAACTGGAAGCCGTGTTCGAACGCATCACCGCCGAATGGGGCGGCCTGGACTTCGTGCTGCACTCCATCGCCTTCGCCCCGCGCGACGACCTGCACGGCCGCGTCACCGACTGCTCGCGCGCCGGTTTCCTCACGGCCATGGACGTGTCGTGCTGGTCGTTCATCCGCATGGCCAAGCTGGCCGAACCGCTGATGCCCGGCGGCGGCGCGCTGTTCTGCATGAGCTACTACGGCTCGCAGATGGTGGTCGAGCACTACAACATGATGGGTCCGGTGAAGGCCGCGCTGGAATCGGCCACCCGCTACCTGGCGGCCGAACTCGGCCCGCAGGGCATCCGCGTGCACGCCATTTCGCCCGGGCCGCTCAAGACCCGCGCGGCCTCGGGCATCGCCGAGTTCGACGCGCTGCTCGACCGCGCCCAGGCCAAGGCGCCGGCGCGCAGCCTGGTGTCGATCGACGACGTCGGCGAGGCCACCGCCTGGCTCGCCACCGACGCCGCCCGCCGCATGACCGGGCAGACGCTGTACATCGACGGCGGCTATCACATCATCGACTGAGGGCCGCCCGCGGACGGCGCGGCGAGGCCCGGTCGCGTAGACGGATCGGGTGTGGCGACAGCGTCGCCCGCCGAGAGGGTCAGGACAGCGTGGCCGGCGCCGGTCCCTGGCGCCAGCGCTCGATGGCCTCGACCGCCTGTTCGGGCGAGGGGAAGATCTTGTCGCGGCCGATGCGGTCGGCCAGGCCGGAGCGTTCCAGCGCCATGCGGAACTGGCCATGGCCGCCCGCCACCAGCAGCACCATGCCGCGATCGCGCAGCTCGCGCCGCAATTCGTACAACGCCTCGATCGCGTCGGCGTCGGCCTGCGTCATGGCCTCGGCGTCCAGCACGAACCAGGTGACGTCGCCGGCCTGCTCGATGATCTCGCGCGCGCGCCGCCGGAACGCGTCGGCGTTGAAGAACCACACCGACGATTCGAACAGCCAGATCACCGTGCCCGGCACCGGCTGCGCCTGCGGATTCAGGTGCATCTTGCCCAGCACCGACTCGCCCGGCAGGCGGCCCAGCAGCGCGTCGCGCGGATTGCCGGACACATACATGGCGTACAGCAGCGTGGCGCCGACCGACACCGCCACGCCCTGCAGCACGCCGAAGCCCACCACGCCGACCGCGGCCAGGATGCCGAAGGCCAGCTCGATGCGCGAGATCCGCGCCAGCCGCATGAAGGCCTGGCCGTCGAACAGGCTGGTGGCCGCCAGCAGCAGGATCGCGGACAGCACCGCCTGCGGCAGCCAATACAGCGGCGCGCTCAGCAGGCCCACCACCAGCGCCAGCGCCGCCGCCGCGCTGACGCCGACCAGCGGCGACGAGCCGCCCGCCGCCAGCCCCACCGCCGTGCGCGAATCGGCGCCCGTCACCACGAAGCCCTGGAACAGCCCCGCCGCCACGTTGGCCGCGCCGAAGCCGACCAGCTCGCGGTTCGGATCCACGTGCTCGCCGCTGCGCGCGGCGAAGCTGCGCGCCGTCACGATGCCGCTGGAGAAACTCACCACCAGCACGCCCGCCGCGCCCAGCAGGATGTTGTCCACGCCTTCGAGCCGCACCGGCAGGCGCAGCGCCGGCAGGCCCGCCGGCACCTCGCCCACCACCGCGATGCCGAGGTTGGGGAAGTCGAACAGCCACGACAGCAGGCAGGCGCCCACCACCAGCATGATCGGTCCCGGCCAGGTCGGCCGCCAGCGCTTGATCGCCACCAGCAGCAGGCACGACGCCAACCCCAGGCACAGCGTCGGAATGCGGATCTCCGACACGCGCCGCGACAGTTCCAGGAACGGATGCACCAGCCCGCTGTTGCGCAGTCCCACGCCGGTCAGGCCGCTCAGTTGCGACAGCGCCAGCGTCACCGCCACCCCCGCCATGTAGCCGATCAGCACCGGCCGCGACAGCAGGTTGGCCAGCACGCCCAGCCGCAGCACCCGCGCGATCAGGCAGCCCACGCCGACCGTCAGCGCGATCCCGGTGGCGGCCACCAAGCGGTCTTCCGGGGTGGTCAGCGCCATGCCCGTCAGCGTCGCCGCGATCAGCGTGCAGGTGGCGGTGTCGGGCCCCACGATCAAGGTGCGCGAGGACCCGAACAGCGCGTAGCCCAGCATGCCGGCGATCGCCGCCCACAGCCCGGCCACCGGCGGCACGCCCATCATCGCGGCATAGGCCAGCCCCACCGGCAACGCCACCGCGGCCACGCTCAACCCCGCGGCGATATCGCGGCCGGCGGACTCCCGGGTGATGCCCCGGAAATTGCTCAGGCCAGGAAGAAATCGTAGATTCATGGAGCGGTGAAACGGAGGAAACGGAGAGAGGAAACCGCGGGGCGCGGAGGAGCGCCAAGCCTACACCAGTCTACGTCCCCAAAACCGATGGCAAATCAAACCGTCTCGCCGCCGGGTGGCGCCCGCGCGGAACAGATCATTCCAAAAAGGAATGAAATTCCTTAAATATTTATCCCTTTTTATCAAGTGGCGGATTGCGTAGAGTCCTGGACACAACAAACGCGGCCCCAAGCCGCCCCGGCGCCGCCCACGCGGCCCTCGGACAACAGCGCGGCCGCTCGCCGGACCGCGCATCAGGAGACTCCATGCCCCACGCATTCCTGCGCCGCGCCGCGAGCGCGCTCGCCCTGGCCGCGCTCGCCGTCGCTCCCGCCCTGTCGCAGGCCCAGGCCTACCCCGAGCGGCCCATCAAGCTGGTCGTGCCCTGGCCCCCCGGCGGCGCCACCGACGCCCTGGGCCGCATGCTGGCGCAGCGCCTGACCGAACGCCTGGGCCAGACCGTCATCGTCGACAACAAGGCCGGCGCCGGCGGCAACATCGGCACCGCCGCCTTTGTGCGCGAAAAACCCGACGGCTACACCCTGCTGGTCGCCACCAGCTCGACCAACGCCGCCAACCCGCACCTGTACGCGCGTCTGGGCTTCGACCCGGTCAAGGACTTCACGCCCGTCGCCTTCGTCGCCGAGATCCCCAACATCCTCGAAGTGCCCAAGCAATCGCCCTACCAGTCGGTGCGGCAGCTGGTCGACGCCGCCAAGGCCGCGCCCGGCAAGCTCAACTACGGCTCGGGCGGCGTGGGATCGTCGCAGCACCTGGCCGGCGCCATGTTCAAGGCCCGCACCGGCGTCGACATCCTGCACATCCCCTACAAGGGCAGCGGCCCCGCGGTCTCCGACCTGCTCGCGGGCCAGGTCGACATGATGATCGACACCGGCTCGCTCGCCCAGGTCCAGGCCGGCGCGCTGCGCGCCCTGGCCGTCGCCTCGCGCCAGCGCCTGCCCGCCCTGCCCGACGTGCCCACCTTCGCCGAAGCCGGCGTCAACGACATGCATGCCTCCGCCTGGTACGGCATCGTCGCGCCGGCCGGCACGCCCGACGCCATCGTCGAGCGCCTGAACCGCGACATCAACGCCATCACCGCCGACCCCGCCATGCGCCAGCGCATGGAATCGATGGGCGCCATCGTCCCCGCGGGCCAGACGCCCGCCGCCTTCGGCGACTTCATGCGCGCCGAGATCGACCGCTACGCCGGCATCGTGAAGCTGTCGGGCGCGAAGATGGAATAGCCTTTTCGCGAGGCGGCGGCGATCTCCGCCCGCACCGCTCACGCCCATGAAAAAAGCCGCTCCGAAAGGAGCGGCTTTGCATTGCGCCAGGCCAGCGACTTACTTGGCCCGCTCTTGCAGCACGGCCACCGCCGGCAGGGTCTTGCCTTCCAGGAATTCCAGGAACGCGCCGCCGCCGGTCGAGATGTAGCCGACCTGCTCGCCGATGCCGTACTTGGCGATCGCGGCCAGCGTGTCGCCGCCGCCCGCGATCGAGAAGCCCTCGGAATCCGCGATCGCCTGCGCCACCACCTTGGTGCCGTTGGCGAACTGGTCGAATTCGAACACGCCCACGGGGCCGTTCCAGACGATGGTGCCGGCCTGCTTCAGGATCGCGGCCAGCTGCTGCGCCGTCTGCGGACCGATGTCCAGGATCATGTCGTCGGCGGCGACCTCATCGGCCGCCTTCACGGTGGCCTCGGCGTCCGCGCCGAACGCCTTGGCGCACACCACGTCCACCGGGATCGGCACATCCGCGCCGCGCTGCTTCATCAGCTCGATCACGGCGCGCGCCTGGTCCACCTGGTCCGGCTCGGCCAGCGACTTGCCGATCGGCAGCCCGGCGGCCAGCATGAAGGTGTTGGCGATGCCGCCGCCCACCACCAGCTGGTCGACCTTGTCGGCCAGCGATTGCAGGATCGACAGCTTGGTCGACACCTTGGAGCCGCCGACGATCGCGACCAGCGGACGCTTCGGCTCGTGCAGCGCGCGGCCCAGCGCGTCCAGCTCGGCTTCCAGCAGCGGGCCGGCGCAGGCCACCGGCGCGAAGCGCGCGATGCCGTGCGTGGTGGCCTCGGCGCGGTGCGCCGTGCCGAAGGCGTCGTTGACGTAGACGTCGCACAGCGCGGCCATCTTGCGCGACAGCGCCTCGTCGTCCTTCTTCTCGCCGACGTTGACGCGGCAGTTTTCCAGCAGCACCACCAGGCCCGGCTCGACCTTGACGCCGTCGACCCAGTTCTGCACCAGCGGCACCGGCATGCCCAGCAGCTCGGACAGGCGCTGGCCGACCTTGGCCAGCGAATCGGCCTCGGTCAGCACGCCCTCTTTCGGGCGGCCCAGGTGCGAGGTGACCATCACCGCGGCGCCGGCGTCCAGCGCCAGGCGGATGCCGGGCACCGAGGCGCGGATGCGGGTGTCTTCGGAAATGCGGCCGGCGTCATCGAACGGCACGTTCAGATCGGCGCGGATGAACACGCGCTTGCCGGACAGGGCGCCGGCCTTGGCCAGCGCGGACAGGGTATTGACCTTGGACATAATGCTTTGCTTTCCCTAGAGTTGGCGAACGAAGGGGACGAACCCGCTTTCCGCCGTGGCGGAAAACCTGTTCGTCCCCTTCGGTTCGACAGCGATGCTTACTTGGCCGACATCAGCGCGACGGTGGTGTCGAGCATGCGGTTCGAGAAGCCCCACTCGTTGTCGTACCAGGACGAAACCTTGACCAGGCGGCCCGAGACCTTGGTCAGCGACGCGTCAACGGTGCTGGAGGCCGGGTTGTGGTTGTAGTCCACCGAGACCAGGGGTTCGGTGTTGTAGTCCAGGATGCCCTTGAGCTCGCCTTCCGAGGCGGCCTTCAGGATGCTGTTCACTTCCTCGACGGTCGTGTCGCGCTTGGCCACGAAGGACAGGTCGACGATCGACACGTTGATGGTCGGGACGCGGATGGCGTAGCCGTCCAGCTTGCCGTTCAGCTCCGGCAGCACCAGGCCGACCGCGGCGGCGGCGCCGGTCTTGGTCGGGATCATGCTCATGGTGGCCGAACGGGCGCGGCGCAGGTCTTCGTGGTAGACGTCGGTCAGGACCTGGTCGTTGGTGTAGGCGTGGACGGTCGTCATCAGGCCGTTTTCCAGGCCCAGCTTGTCGTTCAGCGGCTTGACCAGCGGGGCCAGGCAGTTGGTGGTGCACGACGCGTTCGAGATGACGGTGTCGGTCGACTTCAGCACGCCGTGGTTGACGCCGTAGACGACGGTGGCGTCAACGTCCTTGCCGCCGGGGGCCGAGATGATGACCTTCTTGGCGCCGCCCTTGATGTGCGCGCCGGCCTTTTCCTTGGTCGTGAAGAAGCCCGTGCATTCCAGCACCACGTCGACCTTCAGCTCGCCCCACGGCAGTTCGGCCGGGTTGCGGTTGGCCAGCACGCGGATCTTGTCGCCGTTGACGACCATGAACTCGCCGTCGACTTCGACGGTGCCCGGGAACTTGCCGTGGGCGGTGTCGTAGCGGGTCAGGTGGGCGTTGGTCTTGGGATCGCCCAGGTCGTTGATGGCGACGATTTCGATATCGTGCTTCTTGCCACCTTCATAGTGGGCACGCAGGATGTTGCGGCCGATGCGACCGTAACCGTTGATGGCGACGCGAATGGTCATGACTAGGCTCCTTTTTTACAGAACTTGCTTGACGGTCTCGGCCACCTTGTCGGCGGTCAGCCCGAAGAACTTGAACAGCGCCCCCGCCGGGGCCGATTCGCCGTAGCGGTCGATGCCGACCACGGCGCCTTCCAGGCCCACGTACTTGTGCCAGAAGGCGGTCACGCCGGCCTCGACGGCCACGCGCGGCAGGCCCTTGGGCAGCACCGATTGCTTCCAGGCGGCGTCCTGCTTGTCGAACACGTCGGTGCTCGGCATGGACACCACGCGCACCGCGATGCCGTCCTTGGCCAGCTGGGCTTGCGCGTCCAGGGCGATGGCGACTTCGGAACCGGTGGCGATGATCACGGCGCGGGCGCCGTCGGCGTCGCGCAGCACGTAGCCGCCGCGGGCGATGGCGTCCACGGTGGCGGCGTCGCGTTGCACGAACGGCAGGTTCTGGCGCGACAGCAGCAGGGCCGTCGGGCCGCCGTCATGCACGTCCATGCCGATGCTGGCCGGACGCGTCACGGCGACGTTCCAGGCCACGGCGGTTTCGGCCGTGTCGCAGGGACGCCAGAGCGACAGGTTGGGGATCAGGCGCAGGCTGGAGGCGTGCTCGATCGACTGGTGGGTCGGGCCGTCTTCGCCCAGGCCGATGGAGTCGTGCGTGAACACATGCACCACGCGCTGCTTCATCAGCGCGGCCATGCGGATGGCGTTGCGCGAGTAGTCCGAGAACGTCAGGAAGGTGCCGCCGAACGGCAGGTAGCCGCCGTGCAGCGCCACGCCGTTCATGATGGCGGCCATGCCGAATTCGCGCACGCCGTAGTTGATGTGGCGGCCGAACTGGATGCCCTTGTCGCCGGCGCGGACGGCGGCGACGCCCTTCCAGTCGGTGAAGTTGGAGCCGGTCAGGTCGGCCGAGCCGCCCAGCATTTCCGGCAGCGCGGCGGCCAGCGCCGTGATCGCGAACTGCGAGGCCTTGCGGGTGGCGACGGTCTCGGCCTTTTCCAGCGTGGCGTTCAGGAACGCCTGGAACTGGTCGGCGTAGCCGGCGGGCAGCTCGCCCTTCATGCGGCGGGTGAACTCGGCGGCCTCGGCCGGGAATTCGGCGGCGTAGGCGTTGAACGCCGACTGCCATTCGGCCTGCGCGGCGGCGCCGGTCTTGCGGCCGTCCCAGCCGTCGTAGATGTCCTGCGGGATCTGGAACGGCTCGGCCGACCAGCCCAGCGCGGCGCGGGTGGCGGCGATCTCGTCCTTGCCCAGCGGGGCGCCGTGCACGTTGTGGGTGCCGGCCATGTTGGGCGAACCCTTGCCGATGACGGTGCGGCAGACGATCAGCGTGGGCTTTTCCGATTGCGCGCGGGCGGCCTTGATGGCGGCGTCCACGGCGGCGGCGTCGTGGCCGTCGATGCCGCGGATGACGTTCCAGCCGTAGCCCTCGAAGCGCTTGGCGGTGTCGTCGGCGAACCAGTGCTCGACATGGCCGTCGATCGAGATGCCGTTGTCGTCATACAGCACCACCAGCTTGGACAGCTTGAGCGTGCCGGCCAGCGAACACACTTCGTGCGAGATGCCTTCCATCAGGCAGCCGTCGCCGGTGAAGGCGTAGGTGTGGTGGTCGACGATGGTGTGGCCGGGCTTGTTGAACTCGGCGGCCAGCAGCGCTTCGGCCAGCGCCATGCCGACGGCATTGCCCAGGCCCTGGCCCAGCGGGCCGGTGGTGGTTTCCACGCCCGGGGTGATGCCCACTTCGGGGTGGCCCGGCGTCTTGGAATGCAGCTGGCGGAAATTCTTCAGTTCTTCGATCGGCAGGTCGTAGCCGGTCAGGTGCAGCAGCGCGTAGATCAGCATCGAGCCGTGGCCGTTGGACAGCACGAAGCGGTCGCGGTTGGCCCAGGCGGGATCCTTCGGGTTGTGGCGCAGGTTGCCGATCCAGAGGGCCTGGGCGATTTCCGCCATGCCCATGGGAGCGCCCGGGTGCCCGGAGTTCGCTTGTTGCACGGCATCCATCGCGAGGGCGCGGATGGCATCCGCCAAGGCAAGTTTAGGGGCGGTCGGATTGCTCATTCGGAAGGCTCTTTGAAGCTGGCGCGCCCACGCAGGAAATGGGGGCCAGTTGAGTAGGTTGCGAAGCAGACGATTTTAACACCTGGGGATGACCCGTCCGGCCACGGGCGGCGGGGTCCGCCAAATGGACGGTGGCCCGCGGCGAAATCGCGGCAAACCCCAGGGGGAGACAGCGATGTCATGGCGTAGTTGCCACAATTGCGGCGGGGCGGTCCGAGATTCATGATGGCCTGGCACAGCCCCTTGTCGGAATCCGTATCATGATTGCCATGTTGAGCTTCACTATTCCCGCCGCCGGCATCCTGGCCCTGCGCAACGCGCTCGGCGAGGAACGCGCCATCGCGGTGGCGCAGGCGCTGGAACAAGCCCGCCTGCAGGGCGAGGCCGATCTGCTCAAGCGCTCGCAGGACGAGGCCCGCGCCGAACTCCACGCCTATGCCCTGTCACGCGTCGACTACGCCCGCGAAAGGGCTGAACTCGAACGCGACATCGCCAGGCGCGCCGCCCAGGACCAATTCGACAGACTCGTCGAAGTCGTCGCGCAACTGCCCACCCGCGAGGAACTCAAGCGCTTCGCCACCCACGAAGACCTGGCCGAGGTGCGCCACGACCTCCTGCGCCTGGACAAGAAAATGACGGTCGGCTTCCTGACCCTGCTGACGCTGCAACTGGCGTCCAGCGCCCCCACCCTGATCGACTGGGGCATCAAGGTGGTAGGCTACGCGCTCAGGTAACCCGGCGACGAGCCAGGCCCTGAACCGCCGGGGCGCCGCCCGGGCCGCGCCCCGGGTCTCCGCCCGGCCCCAATGTCCGCCTTCCGTCCGCCACCGCACTACCCATGTCCGCTCCCCGCTTTTTCTGCGACGCCCCCCTGTCCGCCGGCGCCCGTATCGCCCTGCCGGAGGCCCTGGCGCACCACGCCATCCGGGTGCTGCGGCTGCGCGCCGGCGAAACCGTGGCGCTGTTCAACGGCCAGGGCGGCGAGTATCCGGCGGTGCTGGAAATCGAGGGCAAGGCCGGTTTCGCCCAGTTGGGCGCGTTCGATCCGCGCGAAGCCGAGCTGGCCGGCCGCATCACGCTGGTGCAGGGCCTGCCCGCCGGCGACAAGATGGACTGGGTGGTGGAAAAGGCGGTGGAGCTGGGCGCCGCCCGGGTCTGCCCCATCGCCGCGCAGCGCAGCGTGCTGCAATTGTCCGGCCCGCGGCTGGAAAAACGGGTGGCGCACTGGCAGCGCATCGCCCAGTCGGCCGCCGAACAATGCGGCCGCAACCGGCTGATGGCGGTCGACGCCCCCGTGACGCTGGCCGACTGGCTGACGCAACCCGCCGAGGGCCTGCGCCTGCTGTGCCACCCGGAGGCCGACGCCGACCTGGCCGGCCGGCTCGGCGCCACGCCGGGCCTGCAATCGCTGACGCTGCTGGTGGGCCCCGAGGGGGGCTGGTCGGACAAGGAATTGGCCCAGGCGCGCGAGGCGGGCGTCCAGGCCGTCAGATTCGGCCCGCGCGTGCTGCGCACGGAAACAGCGGGATTGGCCTTGATTTCAGCGGCCGGCGCCTTGCTCGGCTGGTGATCGGCGCCCCCGCGACATGACAGGCAGGTGACCGGCGGGCCGGCGGCGCGAGCGCCCTGCCCGGGGTCGTCAGTCGTGTTCGCCGTAAGGCGCGGCGGCCACGCCGGGTTCGGGATCCGGGTGCCTGCCCGCGTGTTCCACCACATACGCAAACGTGCGGCCATTCTCGTGGGCGAATTCGGCGGCGTCGGCGCACACCGACTCGATGCGGGCGGCGTCTTCTTCCAGCGCCGGATCCCCCGAATGCAGCTTGTACAGCCACAGCACCACGCCGGTCTTGTGATCCAGCACGGTATCGCACAGACAGTCGTACAGCGCGTCGAGATTGCCGCCGAAATACTCGGGGAAATCCACCGCCTTGACGATGGCGCGCAGCACCGCGGAGCGGCTGCGGGCCGGGTCGCAATTGGCCACAAACAGTGCCAGGCCGAGCTCGTGCGCGGCGTCGACCACGGCCTTTTTGTCCAGCCCGTCATGGGCCAGCGCTCCACCTCGCTTCAACTGCTTCTGCAGGGTAGATTGGGCATTGCGCGTCATGCCTGTGCCTCCTTGAAAAAGGCGATCACTTCATCGTTACGCTGCATCGTATCGGCATAACCCAGTTCGATCAATCGCTTGGTGTAGCTGGACTCGAACAACAGGTAGGACATCAGCGCGCCGCCCCCGGGGCGGCTTGGATCGGACGATACACCGAGTACGCGGAAAAGGGCACGGGCCTGGGCCGGCATGTCGCCCAGGTGTTCCAGCGCCAGGGAGTCCAGGGAGCGGCTGGGGGGTGATCGTCAGCACCTGGATGCGGCGCACCGTGACCTCGTCGCCCTCCCGCGGCGCGGCGTGGTCGACCAGGTAGTTCATTCGCTCCAGGCGCTCGACGTCCATCGACAGGCCGTCCAGGAAGATGCTGGACAGGGCATGGCCGCCCACCTGGGCCAGCGAGGGATACGGCGGCGCCGCCTCGCGGTGCTCGGGGTGGGTGTCGTCGCGGAACCCGGTGCCGATCACCAGCACCCGGTGCGCGCCCAGGTGGATGGCCGGGCTGATTGGCGCCAGCTGCCGCATCGAACCGTCGCCGCACCACTCGCCCTTGCCGTGCACCGTGATCTGGCGGGCGGGAAAGACAAAAGGAATGGCGGACGAGGCCATCAGGTGGTCGACCGTGATCGGCGTGGGAATGGCCAGCCGCAGGTAGCGGTGCCAGGGCTCGATCGGCGCGTGCGCCTGGTAGAACGTCAGGTGCTCGCCGCTGGTGTAGCCCGAGGCCGTGATCGCCAGCGCCGACAGCGCGCCGCTCTCCAGATTCGATTGCAGGTGGCCGAACTCCAGCACCCGGCCCAGCAGTTCCTGCATCGGGCTGTTGTCCAGCAGTGACTGGGGCCGCTTGCGCGTCAGGCCGGAATACATCCACCCCAGCGACAGCAGGCCCAGCCAGCGCACGCCGGTGCGGATCAGGCCGGGCGCGTCGGCCCGGTAGATCATGTCGGTATTGAGCGACGACCACAGGCGGCGGATGCGCCGCACCCCCAGGTGCGGCCGCTCGGCCCGGCAGGCCAGCGCCGCGGCGTTGATGGCGCCGGCGGACGTGCCGCAGATGATGTCGAAGGGATTCTTGAAACGCGAATGCCAGTCGGGGTCCAGCAGCTCCATGATGGCGCTGAGCACGCCGACCTGGTAGGCGGCGCGGGCGCCGCCCCCGGTCAGGACCAGGCCGGTCGGCGTGCGCCGGCACACCGGACCGCCATTGGTGACTTCAACGTGGCGTATTGGCATCGACCACAGTCATCGCGGTCATGTTGACGATGCGGCGCACGGTCGAGCTGGAGGTCAGGATGTGCACCGGCGCGTTGGCGCCCAGCAGGAACGGGCCGACCGCGACGTTGCCGCCGGCCGCCGTCTTGAGCAGGTTGTAGGCGATGTTGCCGGCGTCCACGTTCGGGCACACCAGCAGGTTGGCCTGGCCCTTGAGCGTCGAGGACGGCAGGATGCGCAGGCGCAGGGCTTCGTCCAGCGCGCAATCGCCGTGCATCTCGCCATCGATCTCCAGCTCCGGCTCGGCGGCGCGCACCAGTTCCAGCGCGCGGCGCATCTTGGCGCCCGAGGCCGAGCTGCCCGAGCCGAAGTTCGAGCGCGACAGCAGCGCCACCTTCGGCGCCAGGAACATGCGCTGCATTTCCTTGGCCGCGGCGATGGTGAACTCGGCGATCTGCTCGGCCGTCGGCTCATCGTTGACGTGCGTATCCACCAGCACCACCGTGCGCTCGTTGAGCAGCAGGATGTTCATGGCGGCGTAGACGTTGGCGCCGGGGCGGCGGCCGATCACTTCGTCGATGAAGCGCAGGTGGTCGTGGTAGGCGCCGACCGAGCCGCAGACCATGCCGTCGGCGTCGCCCAGGTGCACCATCATCGCGCCGATCAAGGTCATGCGGCGGCGCATTTCGACGCGCGCCATTTCCTTGGTGATGCCGCGGCGGCACATGCGTTCCCAGTAGGTGGTCCAGTACTGATGGAAGCGCTCGTCGTATTCCGGGTTGGTGACCTCGACGTCTTCACCCAGACGCAGGCGCAGGCCCAGCTTCTCGATGCGGGTCAGCAGCACCGACGGACGACCCACCAGGATGGGACGGGCCAGGCCTTCGTCCACCACCACCTGCACCGCGCGCAGCACGCGCTCGTCCTCGCCCTCGGCGAACACGATGCGGGCCGGGCCGCCTTCGCGCACGATGCGCTTGGCGGCCGAGAACAGCGGCTTCATGAAGGTGCCGGAGTGGTACACGAACTGCTGCAACTGCTCTTCGTAGGCTTCCAGGTCGGCCAGCGGGCGCG
>NZ_CYTY01000014.1:46915-84965 GCF_001298995.1 Achromobacter sp. 2789STDY5608615 | reverse complement strand
TCTGTTCTTCCTCGGCCAGCGCGGCGATGGCATACACCGCGGCCTTTTCCATCTCGCGCGTGATGGTCGTCGCGCCCACGTCCAGCGCGCCGCGGAAGATGTACGGGAAGCACAACACGTTGTTGACCTGGTTCGGGTAGTCCGAACGGCCGGTCGCCATCACCACGTCGTCGCGCACCGAATGGGCCAGCTCGGGCAGGATCTCCGGCGTCGGGTTGGCCAGCGCCAGGATCAGCGGGCGCGGGCCCATCTTGGCGACCATCTCGGGCTTGAGCACGCCGCCGGCCGACAGGCCCAGGAACACATCCGCGCCCTCGATCACCTCGGCCAGCTTGCGGGCGTCGGTCTTCTGCATGAAGCGCGCCTTGTCCGGGTCCATCAGCACGGTGCGGCCTTCGTAGACCACGCCCTCGATGTCGGTGACCCAGATGTTTTCCAGCGGCAGGCCCAGGTCCACCATCAGATCCAGGCAGGCCAGCGCGGCCGCGCCGGCGCCGGACGTCACGACCTTGACCTTGTCGATGTCCTTGCCCGCCACCTTCAGGCCATTGATGAAGGCCGCCGACACACAGATCGCGGTGCCGTGCTGGTCATCGTGGAAGACGGGGATCTTCATGCGCTCGCGCAGCTTGCGCTCGACGGTGAAGCATTCCGGCGCCTTGATGTCTTCGAGGTTGATGCCGCCGAAGGTGGCTTCCAGGCCGGCGATGATCTCGACCAGCTTGTCCGGATCGGTTTCGTTGATCTCGATGTCGAACACGTCCAGGCCGGCGAACTTCTTGAACAGCACCGCCTTGCCTTCCATCACCGGCTTGGAGGCCAGCGCGCCGATATTGCCCAGGCCCAGCACCGCGGTGCCGTTGGTGATCACGCCGACCAGGTTGCCGCGCGCGGTGTAGCGGAACACATTGGCCGGGTCCGCCACGATTTCCTCACAGGCCGCCGCCACGCCGGGCGAGTACGCCAGGGCCAGGTCGCGTTGGTTGGTGAGCTGCTTGGTCGGCGTGACCGAGATCTTGCCGGGGCGGCCGTGCTCGTGATATTCAAGGGCGGCTTTGCGGAGGTTGGCATCCATAGGGGCGGCTACTGGCTAGAGTGAGGAACACGAAAGGGGGCAATTCTATTCCGATGGCGAACCGCGCGAAACGTTCCCTGCGCGGCCCCCCGGGACGCGCCGCCCCGGCCAGGCCGCGGGCGCCGCCCATCTTACCCCCGGCTTACAAACTGTCGCTATTCGGCGGCGGCGTGAATTCGGGAAAACGCCCATACGGGTCGAACAGCGCCTTGATGCGCGGCGCCAGGGCGCCGGCCTGCGGCGCGGGGGCGGCCCCGGCATCGGCGACGGGCGGACTGTCCGCCAGCGTCACCCCCTGCACCCAGGCCAGCGTGCCGCCCTGCCCCAGCATCAGATGCGCCAGGTTGACCGTCGCCGGCGCCCGTGGCGCCAGGGCGTCGAGCCGATAGCGCGCCAGCCAGGACTCCCCGGCGCGGCAGGCGGCGGCCAGATCCCCGTTCACCAGCTGGAACAGCGCCGGCACCAGCCGCTGCACTGTCGCCGACCGCAACGGCTGCAGGTCATCGGCGCCGAACGGTCCCAGGGTTTCCTCGACGCCGTCCGCCAGCAGCAGATCCACGGCCAGCACGCCCGACGCCGCGCAGTCCCCCGCCGGCCAGGCTGCCGGCGCGGCCAGCCATTGGGCCAGGGTCATGGCGCCGGGCAGCCCGTCGAATTGCCGCAGCCCCGCCTGCGCCAGCGCCGCCAGCGGCACGCCGGGCTGGGCGCGCCAGCGCGGCGCCGCCCCGGCCAGCCGCGCCAGGCCCGCCAGGCGACCGGGATCGACCCGCAGCAGCGGGCCGTCGACCGGCGTGAACGGCCCATCGGCATCGTCCAGCGCCAGTGTCACGCCGTATTCGGCGCACAGCGCGCGCGCATGCGTCACATCGCCCTCGCGCGCCGGCGTCAACACCGCGCGCGGCCCCTCGCCCGCCGTCGCGCCCAGGTCGCGCAGCGTCCCCTGGCACAACAGCCCCAGCCGTTGCAGGAAGGTGGCCCAGGGCGTCTGGGCGGGCCGCCGGCCCAGGAGGAAAGCGCGCCGTGATGGCTGCATGACTACAATTCCCTTTATTCCGCTTCAAGTAGCCTTCGAGAGTCCGATGCCCCGCCTTGCCGCCCGTACCAACGAATTCCTGACCTTCCAGGTCGTCGAGCTGTTCAAGCAGGCGCAGGCGCTGCAGGCGGCGGGCAAGGACATCATCAGCCTGGGCATCGGCGAACCGGACTTTACCGCGCCGCCCCAGGTCGTGGAAGCGCTGCAGCGCGCGGCCCAGGCCGGCCAGAGCGGCTACAGCGCCCCCGCCGGCCTGATGCCGCTGCGCGAGGCGATCGCCCAGTTCTACCACGACCAGTTCGGCGCCACGATCAACCCGCGGCGCGTCATCGTCACGGCCGGCGCCTCGGGCGCCCTGACCCTGGCCTGCGCCGCCCTGGTCAACCCCGGCGGCGAAGTCCTGATGCCGGACCCGTCCTACCCCGCCAACAGCAACTTCGTGCTGGCCGCCGGCGGCCGGCCGCGCCTGATCCCCAGCTCCGCCGCCAAGCGTTTCCAGCTGTCGGCCGAGGACGTGGCGCAGCAGTGGACCGACGCCACCCAGGGCGTGCTGGTGGCCTCGCCCAGCAACCCCACCGGCACCTCCATCGACCACGGCGAACTGTCCAGGCTGCTGGCCGAGGTGCGCGCCCGCCACGGCTTCGCCATCGTCGACGAGATCTACCTGGGCCTGTCCTATGAAGGCCAGCCGCGCTCGGCGCTGACGCTGGACGACGACATCATCGTCATCAACAGCTTCTCGAAGTATTTCCACATGACCGGCTGGCGCCTGGGCTGGATGATCGTGCCCGAGGACATGGCCGCCCCGGTCGAGAAGATCGCCGGCAGCCTGGCCATCTGCGCCCCCACGCTGGCGCAGCATGCCGCCCTGGCCTGCTTCACGCCCGACGCCCTGCGCACCTTTGAACACCGCCGCGAAGCCTTCAAGCAGCGCCGCGACTACCTGCTGCCCGAGTTCGAACGCCTGGGCCTGAAGGTGCCGGTCAAGCCGGACGGCGCTTTCTACATCTACGCCGACATCAGCGACTTCGGCACAGACAGCGCCAGCTTCTCGCAACGCCTGCTGCTGGAAGCCGGCATCGCCGCCGTGCCCGGCCTGGACTTCGGCCCCGCCCATGGCCACCACACCATGCGCTTTTCCTACGCCACCGGCCTGGACCGGCTGGAAGAAGCCGTGGCCCGCCTGGGCAGGCTGCTGGGCCGCTGAGGCGCGCCCGTCGGCCCGGCCGCCTCGGACCGGGCCGCCATATCGGCGCGGGCGCCTGCCACGGGCGGGACGCGCCGATACACTGGTCGGGCGGCCGCGCGCCGGCCCGCCTTTCCGTCTGACGAAACCTTAACGTTCAGATAATCCTTGCCATGCAAAATCGCCGGGCGGAACGGGTCCTTCCCGTTCCTCGCGCCCAGGCGCGCCGCCTGGCCATGGCCCCGCCTCGCCCTCCCGCCAGCGCCGTCCGGACGCAATAGCCAAGCCTATGGCGGCGCGGCCATTGCCGGCCCGGGCCACCTATATTTTCCGGGGCGGCGACCGGCGCCGGGCCGCCTTTCCCTTTTTCAAGAGTCAATACATGTTCAAGCGGAACACGACAAGGATCCGCCGCCCGCGGCGTGGCGCGCTGGCGGCGGCGGGATGGCTCATCGCCTGCCTGCTGCCGCTGCCGGCCCATGCGGTCGGGCCGGGGTGCCAGCTCGACCCGACGCGGGCCGGCAACTACATCGAAAACAAAGGGATACAGGCCGCGCCCGGACAATTCGCGCCAGCGCTACTGTCGCTGGACAAGTCCAATCCGCCAGGCACGGTCGTCTATGACGCCCCTCTGCCGCCCGTGCCATGGGTGTGCGTCAGCGACACAGCAGCAACCAGGAAGCCGTTCCTGGTGTCGGGCGCAAACTTGGCGCCGGTCATAAACGAGTTGCGCAAGGCCGGGCTGAAACTCGTCATTCAGATCAATGGCTATCCGGACTGGGTACCGACGGGCAACACGACGGACGACAGATTCCCCTTGAGCAACGAGAGCTACGCCCCCAAGTCCGCCACGGACAGTACGTTGACGGCAAACGGGTTGCTGCTCGGCAGGCTGCGGCTGGTCACCGTCACGCCTCCGACCAGACCCGTCAGGGCCTACTTCCCCGCGTACACCGACCTCGTCAGGATGCACTACGGATTCATCCACACCAATCACATCGAAATCGGTTCGAACAACGCCACGGCCATCAGCCTCATCCCGACCTGCATCGCGAAGATCTCGACGCCGGGTTCGGTCTACCTGGGCCGGGCGTACAGCGCGGGCAATCTTCCCCTGCCCAAGCCGCAGCAGTTCACCATCGTCGCGGATTTCGACACGGCCTGCGATGGCGGTTTCAACGTCCTCGACCTGGGCAGCATGGTGGTTCCCCTGCGGATCAAATTCGAACCCGAGGGCAACACCGCGCTGACGTCCCTGGGCCAGGGCATAGAACTGAAAAACACCGATGGGGCGCCAAATGGCCTCGCGCTGAAGATCAAGCAAAGCGGCGTCACGCCGATCACTTTCAACGCCTGGCATGACAGCGAATCGTTGACCACCAGCCTGCGCCCCAGGAATCTGTATTACTCGGCGGAACTGGAGAAGACGGGAACAACGCTGGTGCCGGGGGCATTCAGCCAGCAGGTCACCATCCTGGTGACGTTTCACTGAGGGCGGCGCCGGCGCTAGCCGGCGCGCCGAGCGGCCAGCGGCCGCCACCTCAGGCCACGGGCCAGGGTCAATCCCGGGCCAGCGCGATGCCCGAGGCCAACGCCAGGCGGCGGCGCTCGGCCTGCACCTTGGCGCCGTAGCCGTTGTCGTCCGGCCCGGTCGAGCCGACGTAGCAGGCCAGGCCGCCATCGACCGAGCCGCGCCGGTTGATGCAGTCCCTCAGGATCGTCGCCCCGACGGCGATGTTGGCGCCGGGGTCCAGCGGGTTCTTGCCGACGGCATCGAACTTGTCCTGGTGCACGCTGGTCATCACCTGCATCAGGCCCTGCGCGCCGACGTGGCTCTCGGCCAGCGGGTTGTAGCGCGACTCGATGGCGATCACGGCCAGCAGCAGGAGCGGATCCAGCTGCTTCTCGCGGCCCACCTTGTACACGGTGTTCAGGAGCGGGCCGGTCGCGTCATAGGCGACCTTGTACTTGCGCGAAATGTAGTTGCGCAAGGCTTCGGCCTGCGGGCCGGTGGCGACCATGGCAGGCTTCTTGGGCGTCGCGGGCGCGGCGCGGGCAGGCCCCAGCATGCCGGTCGCATTGCTGGACGGCGCGGTGGGCACGGCCATGGCGATCGCCGACGAAGTATCGACGCCGAATTCGGACCCGGCTTCGGATTCGACGCCGGTCTGCATGGATGAAGGCGCGAGGGCGGTCAACAAGGCTTTGTGCACTTGCAATGCCTGGTCGCGCAAACCAGGCAGGGCGAATCCCATGCTTACCGTCACGATCACCGCGATGCCCAGGTAGACGGAGCAGATGCGCAGCGATTCAGCAAGATATTGGTGCACTCCTTGGGCCATGTTCCTGAACAGGCTGGCCACTGACGCATCGGGCATAAAACCTCCTGCGTGGAAAAAGAGGGAGTCAATGTTAACCTCTCTTTCTCCCCAAGATGTAACCAAATAGCCGGGATCTGTAGTGAAATACCGCGACCTTAGAGACTTCCTCGCTCAACTCGAACGCATGGGCGAGCTCAAACGCATCGCCGCGCCGGTCTCGACGCGCCTGGAAATGACCGAGATTTCCGACCGCGTGCTGCGCGCCGAGGGCCCCGCCCTGCTGTTCGAAAAAGCCCGGCACGACGGCAAGCCGGCCGAGATGCCGGTGCTGGCCAACCTGTTCGGCACGCCCTCGCGGGTGGCCCGCGGCATGGGCGCCGACGACGTCAGCGCGCTGCGCGACATCGGCGAGCTGCTGGCCTCGCTGCGCGAACCCGAAGCGCCCAAGGGCTTTCGCGACGCGCTGGCCAAGGTGTCGATGCTGAAGTCGGCCCTGTGGGACATGAGCCCCAAGAACGTCAAGAGTCCGGCCTGCCAGGAGATCGTCTGGGAAGGCAAGGACGTGGACCTGACGCGTCTGCCGATCCAGACCTGCTGGCCCGGCGACGTGGCGCCGCTCTTGACCTGGGGCCTGGTGATCACGCGCGGCCCTAACGCCCGCCGCCAGAACCTGGGCATCTACCGCCAGCAGTTGCTGGGGCCGAACAAGCTCATCATGCGCTGGCTGTCGCACCGCGGCGGCGCGCTCGATTTCCGCGACCACGCGCTGGCCCATCCGGGCACGCCCTTCCCCATCGCCGTGGCGCTGGGCGCCGACCCGGCCACCACGCTGGGCGCGGTCACGCCGGTGCCGGACAGCCTGTCCGAATACCAGTTCGCCGGCCTGCTGCGCGGCTCGCGCACCGAGGTGGCGCAGGCGCTGGGCAGCAACCTGTCGGTGCCGGCCTGGGCCGAGATCGTGCTGGAAGGCCACCTGCTGCCGTCGTCGGATCCACGCGCCATCGCCCCCGTGGTGCCGGACGGCGTCAACCCGCCGCCCAACAGCGACTACGAGATGGCGCTGGAAGGCCCCTACGGCGACCACACGGGCTACTACAACGAGCAGGACTGGTTCCCGGTGTTCACGGTCGAGCGCATCACCATGCGCCGCAATCCGATCTATCACTCCACCTACACCGGCAAGCCGCCCGACGAGCCCGCCGTGCTGGGCGTGGCGCTCAATGAGGTGTTCGTGCCGCTGCTGCGGCGCCAGTTGCCGGAAATCGTCGACTTCTACCTGCCGCCCGAGGGCTGCAGCTACCGCCTGGCGGTGGTGTCGATCCGCAAGCAGTATGCCGGCCACGCCAAGCGCGTCATGTTCGGGCTGTGGAGCATCCTGCGCCAGTTCATGTACACCAAGTTCATCGTGGTGGTGGACGAGGACATCAATCCGCGCGACTGGAAGGAAGTGGTGTGGGCCATGACCACGCGCATGGATCCGGTGCGCGACACGTTGCTGGTCGAAAACACCCCCATCGACTACCTCGACTTCGCCTCGCCGGTGTCCGGACTGGGCGGCAAGATGGGCCTGGACGCCACCAACAAATGGCCCGGCGAGACCCAGCGCGAATGGGGCACGCCCATCACCATGGACGCCGACGTCAAGAAGCGGGTGGACGACATCTGGGGGCAGCTGGGGCTGTAGGGCGCAGGGGCCGGTCGCCGGCCGCGACGGCCGGCCGCGGCGCGCCGGCAACCGCGCGGCGCGCTGCCCTCACGCCTGTCAACCGGACACGCCGGTCTCCATCCGCCGAGGCCGCTTCGCCCGGGGCCGCTCGATGCCCGGCGTGGCAACGGCGGGCGCCTGCAGATACGGAATCGCATCGTCGCGGCGCAGCGCCACGCAGCCGGCGCCGCGCGCCTGGCCAGGCAATGTGCGGGCCTGCTGGCACAACAGCAACACCCCGCCCAGCGCGAACCGCTGGTAGCCGCGCACGGCCTGCGCGCCCTTGACCGACACAGGCGGCAGGCCGGCGGCGCTGGCCGCCGCGGCCGCTTCGGGCTTGACCAACAGGTACATCATCGGCCCGGTCTGGTACACCCCCATCGGCTTGAGCACCCACTGCACCAGGCTGCCGTACTGGCCGGCGAGCAACACCACCACGCCGAACACGACGATGGTCCACACGGTCATCTTGCCACGGCGGCTCGCCTGGGCCGGCGTGGACAACAGCGCCAGCACGGGCAGGAAGCTCAATGCGAAGGTCAAGGCCAGCACGAGCGCCAGGGTGAAGACAAAACCAAGCGCGTCGGCCAGCGGCTCCAGCAACGCCACGAGGACCAGGAACGGCGCCAGGCTGGTCAGCATCAGCGCCGCTCCCAGCCCCGCGGCGCAGGCCAGCCAACGGCCAAAGCCGGCTTGCGCCTCCCACTCGCGCCGCAAAGGCTTGCGCGCAAGCACCGCGGCCAGCAGCATGCCCCCCCAGGCACAGGACGCCGCCCGCCAACAGATAGCCCCCGATGCCGGCGCCCGGCATCCAGCGCTCGATCGCGTCGATCCGGCCGCGCGCGCCGGCAAGCACCGCCAGCCAACCCAGCATCGTCATCGCCGCCAGGCGGGCCGTCGCGGAGAAACGCGCGCCCCGCGCCGCGCGATCGGCCAGCGTGTCGCGCAGGCCGCCAAAGAAGATCAGCGCCGGCGACACGATGAACAGCGTGGGCAGCAGGCAGCCCAGCACGCCGGCGGCCAGCAGCACGCCCAGTCCGCTCCACGACACCACCGCATCCAGGAACAGGCTTTCCCAGCCCGCATCGCGCAGATACAGCCAGATGCCCAGGCCCGGCACCACCAGCCACAGCGGCAGCAGCTTCCAGACGATGTCCAGCACATCCCGGCAGATCGCCAGACGCCCGCCCAGTCCCGGCGCGGCGGCCGCGTCGGCGGCAGACGTCCGCCGGAAAGGCCGCGGCCACGGACGAAGGGGGGGCTGCATGCTGGGGGTGCGAGACATGTCCAAACCTATATGAGAATTGGACGCATTTTATTTCAAATTTAAGGGACGGAAAGAAGCGGCGCGGCAAAAAGAAACCCCGCCGGTCGGGCGGGGTCGTGGGCGCGGCCGGATGGCGCAATGGCGTCAGCGCGCGTCGTCGCCCTGGCGCGCATCGCGCCACAGCTTGAACAACTGCCAGCCCACCAGCGCGCCGCCGGCCAGCTTGAGCAGTTTCGACTTGCCGCCGCCCCGCATGAACATGGCCGACAGCGACGAACTGATGAGGGGATAGCGCCGCGCCAGGCCGATGGCCTGCATGGCCCAGCGCGACGCGCCGCCGGACGCCAGGCCCGGCAGGAAGCTCTTGAGCAGCGCGGCCGGCTCGAGCTTGCGCCCGGCCGACACGATGCCCTGCGCCAGCGACTCGCGCTCGATCGCGGCGCGGGCGCGCAGCAGTTCGATGCGCACGGCGCGATCGACGGCGGGAGACCGTTTCGTCATGGTTCAGTCCTCCTCGCGCCGGCGCGCCCGGTCGTCATCGTCCTGCGCGTCGCGCACGCGTTCGAGCAATTCGGCATCGCGGCCGAGCTCTTCCAGCGTGGCCGCGAACGGCGCCGGTCCGTAGACCAGGCCGTGGCGCACCACCAGCAGCAGCGCCACGCCGACCACCAGATAGAAGGCCGCCAGCAGGCCCAATGCCAGATAGCGGTCTTCGGTCGGCCAGAACGCCACCGCGACCGTGATGGTGAACACCAGCACCGCCAGCGTCAGGAACAGCAGGGCGGCGAACGCCATGCCCAGCAGTTTGAGCAGGCGCGCCTTCTCGCCCGCCGCTTCCAGCGCCAGCAGTTCGAGGCGCGTGCGCGCCAGCCCGACCAGGCTGGACGCCACGCCAAAAACAGATTTGCGTAGACCCATGGCAAAAAGGACACCGGGCGGGGGACGCGGCGAAACGCCGGCGCCGCCCGCCCGGAGGTCCTGCCCTGTCAGCGGCGGCTGATCAGCAAGCCGAGCAGCAGGCCGGTCACGCCTGCGATGCCGATGGCTTGCCAGGGATTGTCGTGCACGTAGTCATCGGTGGCGCGCGCCGCCTTGCGACCGCGTTCGAGCACCGCGTCCTGGGCTTCGTACAGGGCTTCGCGGGTGCGCTTGAGCGAGGTCATGGCGCGTTCGCGCAATTCGGCGGCCTTGTCGCCCGTGCTGCTGGCGGCTTCGCGCAGCAGGCTTTCAGCGTCGTTCAGGCTGGTCTTGACACTGTCGATGAGTTTTTCTTTTGCGACGTCTTCGGATTTTCTCGTGGCCATGTTTTGAGCTCCTGTGTGTGTCTATGACGAAACCATCATACCAGCCGCCCCGCGACGGGCCCGGCCGGCTTGCTACCGTGTGCTACTTGATTTGCGTAATCTCAACGGCGGATTTCACGCCGCCCTGGTCGATATCCTGCTTCATGACCAGATTGACCGCCGGGCAGTACCAGTCGGTGACGGTGGTGTTCATGCCGGGGATCGGAATGGTCAGCCCCTGGAAGGTGGCCATGGTGGGATCGGAATTGCGCGTGTACGTGACCGGATGGCAGGACTGCTGGCCCAGCGCGGTGCCGATGCTGGCGGCGCGGCCGACGGTCTTCTCGCCGATGCGCACCGTGGTGCTGGGCTGGCCGCCGACCGGCGCTTCCTTGCCGATCTTCAGGCGGAACGACGAGCCCGGCAGCTTCTGCCCGGGGTTGAGCTTGCCGTCGTAGGCGAACAGGCCCAGCATGCGCAGGTCGAACTGGCCCTCGGACGGCTGCGGCGCCTCGCCGGCGTTGGCGTACTTGAGGAAGGTGGCCTGGCCGCCCTTGACGGTCATCAGGTAGTCGAGCTTGGACTTGCCCGGCGGCAGGCCCGCGTAGCTGAAGCGGGCCACGCCCTGCACGCGGGCGCGGCAGTTGTCGCCATTGCTTTTCGTAACCTCGGTGAAGGCCAGGTCGGCGCCCAGCGCGATGTTGCCCGAACCGGTCAGTTGCACCGCGCCGCCCTCGTGCATGAACTTCGCATCGCAGACACCGGCCTGCGCCACGCCAGCCGCGCCCAGCGCGCCGGTCACCAAAACCAGGGATGCCAATTTTCGCAATGCCACAAGCCACTCCAGAAATCCAGGACACGCCGGCGCTGCGCGCGCACGGCTGGCTTGATACTACACCGGTTGGCAAAACGCACGCATGACGGAACGTGTCAGGCGCAAGGCGGGCGCGTGGCCGCGCCGGCCCATGGGCATCGGGTTCCCGCGTCAGGCCACGGCGCGCGCCCCCGCCGCCGGCTCGTCCTCGGCATCGGGCACCGCCGCCAACGCCACCGGGGTCCGCTCGGGGTTGCCGTGGCGCCGGTGCAGGAAATCCACCACCGCCGCGCGGCACGACAGGTAGACCGGATCGTTGGCCAGCCGCACCCGGTCGCGCGGCCGCGCCAGCGGCACCGGCAGGATCTCGCCGATGGTCGCGGCCGGCCCGTTGGTCAGCATGACGATGCGGTCGGACAGCAGCACGGCCTCGTCCACGTCGTGCGTGACCATGATGGTGGTGGTGCGGGTCTTGGCGACGATCTTGAGCAGCTCGTCCCGCAGGTGCGCGCGGGTCAGCGCGTCGAGCGCGCCGAACGGTTCGTCCATCAACAGCACGCCCGGCTCGATCGCCAGCGCGCGGGCGATGCCGACGCGCTGCTTCATGCCGCCGGAGATCTCGCGCGGCAGCTTGTTCTGCGCCGGCAGCAGGCCCACCAGGTCGAGCGCGGCGCGGGTGCGCTCGGCCAGCTGGGCGCGCTTCTCGGTGGCGCCGAAGACGCGCTCGACCGCCAGGTGCACGTTCTGGAAGCAGGTCAGCCAGGGCAGCAGCGAATGGTTCTGGAACACCACCGCGCGGTCCGGCCCGGGGCCGGTGATTTCGCGCTCGGCGCACAGCAGCACGCCGCTGGTCGGGCGGGTCAGGCCCGCGATCAGGTTCAGCAGGGTCGATTTGCCGCAGCCGGAATGGCCGATCAGGGTGATGAACTCGCCCTGCTCCACCGTCAGGTCGATGTCGCGCAGCGCCACGAAGGCGCCCTTGCGGGTGGCGAAGGTCTGGCCCACGCGTTCGATGCGTACGAATTTCTTCATGGCGCTACTCCTCGGTGTAGGTGAAGCGGCGGGCCAGCGCGACCAGCAGCGTTTCCAGGATCAGCCCGACAATGCCGATCACGAAAATGGCGATGACGATGTGCTCGACCTTGAGGTTGTTCCACTCGTCCCACAGCCAGAAGCCGATGCCGGTGCCGCCGGTCAGCATCTCGGCCGCGACGATCACCAGCCAGGCGGTGCCGATCGACAACCGCACGCCGGTCAGCATGTAGGGCAGCACGGCCGGCAGCAGCACCTTGGTGGTGACCTTCCATTCCGACAGGTTCAGCACCCGCGCCACGTTCAGGTAATCCTGCGGCACGCGCGACACGCCGACCGCCGTGTTGATGATCATGGGCCAGATCGAACAGATGAAGATCGCCCAGATCGCGGCCGGATTGGCGGCCTTGAACAGCAGCAGGCCGAGCGGCAGCCAGGCCAGCGGCGACACCGGCCGCAGCAGGCTGACGATGGGCGAGAACATCGCCCGCACCGGCGCGTAGCGGCCGATGGCGAAGCCCACCGGAATGCCGACCAGCGCCGCCAGGCCAAAGCCGATGCCGACCCGCTGCAGCGAGGCCAGCAGGTTCCAGCCGATGCCCTTGTCGTTGGGGCCGTTGTCGTAGAACGGGTCCGAGAACAGTTCCACCGCCGCGCGCCAGGTCACGCCCGGCGTGGGAATCTCGGGGATGCGCATGGCCACCACCTGCCAGACCAGCACGAACAACGCGAAGCCGGCCACCGGGCCCACCACCGCGCGCAGCGCCGCTTCCAGGCGCTCGCGCCAGGCGTCGGCCCAGGGGGCCGCCCGCGGCGCCGGCGCGGCGGCGGGCGCGGCCACGGGCGCCGCCCGCTCCATACTCGTTACGGTAGACATCGCGATTCTCTCCTGTGCAAAGGGGCGCTCAGGCCTTGACCTTGAAACCGTCGGCATAGGCCGTCGGGTTGCTGCCATCCCAAACGACGCCGTCGATCAGGGTGGAGCTGCGCATCTCGCCGGCGGGCAAGGCAATGCCGGCGGCCTGCGCGGCCTGCTTGTAGACATCGATGCGGTTGACCTGGCGCGCCACGGCCAGATAGTCGGGATGCTCCTTGAGCAGGCCCCAGCGCTTGTGCTGGGTGAGGAACCACATGCCGTCGCTCAGGTACGGGAAGTTGGCCGCGCCGTCGCCCGAAAAACGCATCGCGTGCGCGTCGCTCCAGCGCTTGCCCAGGCCATCGTCGTACTGGCCCAGCATGCGGTCGACGATGCCGCTGGCGTCGGTGTTGACGTAGGACTTTGCGGCGATGGTCTCGGCCGTCTTGCGGCGGTTCTCGGGCGAGGCGTCGATCCATTTGCCCGCTTCCAGGATGGCGGCGGTGACGGCGCGCGCGGTGTTCGGATTGCGCGCCACGAAATCGGCGCTGGTGCCCAGCACTTTTTCGGGATGGTCGGTCCAGATGGCCTGGGTGGTCACCGAGGTGAAGCCGATCTTGTCGAGGATGGCGCGCGCGCCCCACGGTTCGCCCACGCAGAAGCCGTCCATGTTGCCCACGCGCATGTTGGCCACCATCTGCGGCGGCGGCACGGTGATGACCTTGGCGTCCTTCATCGGGTCGATGCCGTAGGCGGCCAGCCAGTAGTACAGCCACATGGCGTGGGTGCCGGTCGGGAAGGTCTGGGCGAAGGTGTATTCGCGCTTCTCTGACGCCATCACCTTGGCGAGCGATTCGCCATCGCGGGCGCCGGCCTGCAGCAGCTTGTTCGACAGGGTGATGGCCTGGCCATTCTGGTTCAGGTTCATCAGCACGGCCATGTCCTTCTTCGGCCCGCCCACGCCCAGCTGCACGCCGTAGATCAGGCCGTACAGCACGTGGGCCATCTCCAGCTCGCCGTTGAGCAGCTTGTCGCGCACGGCGGCCCAGGAGGCTTCCTTGGACGGCGTGATGGTGACGCCGTACTTCTTGTCGATGCCCAGCACCGAGGCCATGACCACCGAGGCGCAGTCGGTCAGCGGAATGAAGCCAATCTTCACCTCGGTCTTTTCGGGGGCGTCGCTGCCCGCGGCCCAGGCGCCGGCGCGCACCAGCGGGTCGACCAGCGACAGCAGGCCGGCGCCGGCCACGGCGCGCGCGGTGCCGGCCAGCCACTTGCGGCGGCTGGCGTCGGTGGTCGAATCCGGACCCGTGGCGGCGGGCAGGCGGGGTTTCACTGGCGTCATACGAGGCTCCTGGCAAAAAAAACGTCCCGCGCGCCGATCGGGAACAACCCGTTGGCGCTGCGGAACGTCGTTGTTCCCTGCCGCGGATCGCGGCGCTTGGCGTGGACGGACCGCGCGCGGCCCGTCCATCAACGGTTAAGCAATCGGCGTGCCAAGCGTCCTGGCGCGCCCGTCACGGTCGCCGCGCACCCGCGCGCCCACTGCGTTTGCGGCGATCCGCGAGGCCGTGCGCGGCCGCGCCGGAAACCGCGCCCGAAGATGGCCGGCGCGCCGCGCGATCCAACTTGGTGCGTAAACGAATGCGGCGACGCACCATCGATGTGCGGGCGGTTCCCGCGGCCTCGAATCCGGCGCCCTGCCCGCCCCCCGCCGCTCCCGCGGCCGGGCGTCCCCGCCCTCGCGGGCGCTGCCCGATGCGCTTATTTCCTGGCTTGGCCGGCGCCTGCACGCGGGCATGGAACTTGCATGAGTTGAGCCGGCGCAACCCGCGGGCGGGCCGCGCCAAATAAGTTGTGGCTATATGGATTCAAGAAATCAGAAGTTGTGGGGATGAAACCCGATCCCTATGATCGTTTGACCTTCTGCCGGGTGCGCCCGAGGCTGCGTGATGAAGCTTTTCCCGATATTTGCCGATCTGAAAGACCGGCCCGTGCTGGTCGTGGGCGGCGGCGCGGTGGCCGAGCGCAAGACGCTCGCCCTGCTCGAAGCCCATGCCGATGTCGCCGTTGGCGCGCCCGAGCTGACGCCGGCGCTGGCGGAGCTGCTGGCGGCGGGCCGCATCCGCCACCTGGCGGGCCGCTTCGACCCCGCCTGGCTTGATGGCGCGTGGCTGGCGGTGGCCGCCACCGATGACCGCGGCGTCAACGCGGCGGTCTCCGACGCCGCGCGGGCTCGCCGCATCTTCAGCAACGTAGTGGACGATCCTGAACTGTCGTCGTTCCAGGTGCCGTCCATCGTCGACCGCTCGCCGGTCATCGTCGCCATTTCCTCGTCGGGCGTGGCGCCGGTGCTGGCGCGGCGCCTGCGCGAACGCATCGAATCCCTGTTCGACCACAGCCTGGGCCGCCTGGCCGGCCTGGCCGAACGCTACCGCCAGCGCATCCGCGCCGGCCACCCCGACCTGGGCGCGCGGCGCCGCTTCTATGACTGGCTGCTGGACGGCCCCGTGGCCGGCCTGCTGCGCCAGCAGCGCCCGCAGGACGCTGAAGCCGCGCTGCAAGCCGCCCTGGCCCAGCCGCTGGCGCCGGCCGAGGGCAGCGTGGTGCTGGTCGGCGCCGGCCCCGGCGATCCCGGCCTGCTGACGCTGAAGGCGCTGCGCGCGCTGAACGAGGCCGACGTGATCCTGTACGACCGGCTGGTCAGCGACGACATCATGTCGCTGGCGCGCCGCGACGCCGAACGCATCTCGGTGGGCAAACTGCCGGGCGAGGACCATCACGCGACCCAGGCGCGCATCCACGCCCTGCTGGTCGAGCACGCCCGCCTGGGCCGCCGCGTGGTGCGGCTCAAGGGCGGCGACGCCTTCATCTTCGGCCGCGGCGGCGAGGAACTGGAACACCTGCGCGCGCACGGCGTGCGCTATGAGGTGGTGCCCGGCATCACCGCGGCGCTGGCCTGTGCGGCCTATGCCGGCATTCCGCTGACGCACCGCGAGCACGCGCAATCGGTGCGCCTGGTGACGGCGCACTGCCGCGAGGACGAGGACAACCTGGATTGGCCGGCGCTGGCGCGCGAACGCCAGACGCTGGCGTTCTACATGGGCGTGGGCCAGCTGGAGCTGCTGACGCAGCGGCTGATCCGCCATGGCCGCGCCGCCACGACGCCGTTCGCATTGATCGAGAACGGCAGCCGGCCCGAGCAGCGGGTGCTGTCGGGCACGCTGGAGGACCTGCCGCGTCTGGCGCGGGCGCACGCCATCCGCTCGCCCGCCCTGCTGATCGTGGGCGAGGTGGCGGGACTGGCGCAATCATTGCATTGGTTCGGCGAGCACCTGGAAGGCGCGCCGCAAAGACTGGCGGCGTAGCGCCCGCCCGGCGCGGCCGCTGGCGGCCGATGCCGGCGGGCCCGGGCCACGCCGCCCGGGGCGGAAGACCTCAGTCGGTCTTCTGGGTGGTGCCGAAGATGCGGTCGCCCGCGTCGCCCAGGCCCGGCATGATGTAGCCATGCTCGTTCAGGCCGTCGTCGATGGACGCGGTGTAGATATGGACGTCCGGGTGCTTGGCCAGCACCGCGTCGATGCCGACCGGCGCGGCCACCAGCACCAGCGCGCGGATTTCCTTGCAGCCGGCGCGCTTGAGCAGGTCGATGGCGGCGACCATGGAGCCGCCGGTGGCCAGCATCGGATCGACGATCAGCGCCAGGCGCTGGTCCAGCTCGCCCACCAGGCGTTCCAGGTAGGTGTGGGCCTCCAGGGTCTCTTCGTTGCGGGCCACGCCCACCACGCTGACCTTGGCGCCCGGGATCAGGCTGAGCACGCCGTCCAGCATGCCGATGCCGGCGCGCAGGATGGGCACCACGGTGACCTTCTTGCCGGCGATCTTCTCGACCTGCACGGCGCCACACCAGCCTTCGACGGTGGCGGGAGCCAGCGGCAGGTCCTTGGACGCTTCGTACGTGAGCAGCGCGCCCACTTCCTGCGACAGTTCACGGAAGCTCTTGGTGCTGAGGTCGGCGCGACGCATGATCCCGAGCTTGTGGCGGATCAGCGGATGGCGGATTTCGTGCACGGGCATGTGCGTAAATCTCCAGAATATTGATAGACAGGGTTGTTCGCCTCAGGCGCCGCCGGAAATACGGCGCGCGCCCGAGAATCGTAATCGGTTTGCCGGGTGGATGCAGGGGGCCGCGTCAACCTTTATTGTTCGGCCAGCCAGGCGATCAGGGCGTCGTCGAAGGCCCGCACGGCGCCGGCCTGCTCGTGGTTGACGATGCTGACCACCACATAGCGCTTGCCGCTGGCGCCCAGCACGTAACCGGCGATCGAGCGCACGTCGCGCAACGACCCGGTTTTCAGGTGGGCCATGCCGAGCGTGCCGTCGCCTTTCATGCGGCGGCGCACCGTGCCATCGACCCCGGCGATCGCGAGGGATGAAATGTACTCCGGCATGACGGGGGAATTCCAGGCCACGGTCAGCATCGACGCCAGGCTGTCGGCCGACACCCGGGCGTCGCGCGACAGGCCGGCGCCGTTGTCGATCACCAGCTCGGGCATGTCCAGGCCCTGCTTGGCCAGCAGGCCCTTTGCCACGGCGCCGCTGCTGGCCACGGTGGCCGGCCGGCGGCCCTTTTCCGCGCCCAGGGTCAGCAGCAGCGTGCGCGCCATGACGTTGTTGCTGCGCTTGTTGATCTGGCGGATCACCTCGGCCAGCGTGGGCGAGTCGTGCGAGGCCAGCACCACGGCGTCGCCCGGCACCATGCCGGAACGCACCTGGCCCTTGAACGTGCCGCCCAGTTCCTTCCACAGCAGGCGGAACAGCTCGGTGGCGTAGTCGGTCTGCGACAGCGCCAGCCGGTACAGGTCGAATTCGCCGCAGGAGCCGGCCACCTTGCCGCTGACGCGCAGGGTGATGCCCTGCTGGGTGATGACCGGGTCGGTGTTGACCACGGGCGCGCCCGGACAACGCGCGTCGCTCCATTCGACCCGGCCCTCGATCTTCAGGCCGGGCAACGGCGGGTCGATCAGCGGCACCCACTTGTTGGCGGCGGAGTCGGGGGTGAACAGGATGCGCACCGCGCCAAAGCCCACCATCAGCGCGTCGGGGCTGGCGTTGTAGGCACGGTCGGGGGCGCCGTCGAAGGCGCCGGGGTCGGTGGCGACCTGGCCGAAGATGCTGCGGTCGATCACCAGGTCATTGATCTGCTTGACGCCGCGCAGGCGCAGTTCGCGCAGCAGCACCCACAGGTCCTGCATCAGGAATTGCGGATCGCCGCCGGCGCGCAGGTAGAGCGGCCCCGACAGCACGCCCTTGGCGTCGGGCCGGGCGCCCGGCTCGGTCATGAAGGCGGTGCGCCAGACGTAGTTGGGGCCCAGCTCGGACAGCGCCGCCCAGGTGGTGACCAGCTTCATCACCGACGCCGGGTTGCGCGCTTCCTTGGCGTTCAGCGTCGCCAGGCGCGGACCGCCGACTTCCTGCACCACCAGCGACAGCGAACTGTCCGGCAGCTTGCTGGCCTTCCAGGCGTTGACCACGCTCGGGGGCAGGCCCTGCACCTGGGCGCAGGCCGTGCCGGCCGCCAGGGCCAGCAGTCCGCCGGCCAGCCATTGCCGCGGCCCGCCCACACGCTTTTTCCCTAGTCCCGTCATGCCCTGTCCACCCGGTTGCTCGTGCTGCAAAACCGTGAGCATACAAAACCTGGGACGGTTACGGGCGGCCGCGCCCGCCGAAAGCGCGCGCCGGCCGCCCTCGCCGGGGGGCGGCTACTGCAGTTTCCACTTGCCGCCGGCCACGGTGGCCATGACCAGCGCGCGCTCGTCCAGGCCGTTGTGGTCGGTCGGGCTCATGTTGACCACGCCGGTGGCGGTCGGCAGGTTCTTGACGCTCTCCAGGGCGTCGCGCAGGGCCGCGCGGAATTCCGGGGTGCCGGGCTTGGCCTGCTTGAGCGCCACCGGCACGGCCTGCTGCAGCAGCAGGCCGATGTCCCAGGTGTAGGCGGCGAACAGCGACACGCTGCCCGGGCCGTTGGCGGCCTCGTACTTCCTGGCGAACGCCTGGGCCGTGGCCTTGACCGGGTGGGCGTCCGGCAGCAGGTCGGCCACCATCACCGGCCCCACCGGCACCCAGGCGCCGTCGCAGGCCGGGCCGCAGACGCGCAGGAAGTCGTTGTTGGCCACGCCGTGGTTGAAGTAGATCTTGCCCTTGAAGCCGCGTTCGCGCAGCGCCCGCGCCGGCATCGCCGCTGGCGTGCCGGAGGCGCCCACCACCACGGCGTCGGGGGCGGCGCCGACCAGCTTCAGCGTCTGCGCCACCGCCGAGGTGTCGGTGGGCGCGAAGCTTTCCTTGCCGACGATCTCGATGCCGTGCTGCTTGGCGGCCTTTTCCACTTCCACCCAGAAGGTTTCGCCCAGGGCGTTATTGAAACCGATGAAGGCCAGCTTCTTGACGCCGTTGGCGGCGGCGTGGCGGGCGATGCCCTCGGCCATCAGGGAGTCGGAGTGCGGCGTCTTGAAGACCCAGCGGCGCTTGTCGTCCACCGGGTCGATCAGGCGCGCCGACGAGGCTAGCGTGATGACCGGGGTGGCGCCGCTGGCCACGGTGTCCAGCATGGCCATGGTGTTGGGGGTAGTGGTCGAACCGATGATGAGGTCGACCTGGTTTTCCGAGATCAGCTTGTGCGAATTGCTGACCGCGCGGGTGGTGTCGGAGGCGTCGTCCAGCACCACGTATTCGACCTTGGCGCCGCCGATCTCGGTGGGCAGGAGGCTGATGGTGTTGCGTTCGGGAATGCCCAGCGAGGCCTGGGGACCGGTGGTGGACAGGGTGGCGCCGATCTTCACCTGCGCCAGCGCGGGCGCGGCGCCCGCGACCAGCAGGGCCGCCAGCGCGGCCGTCAAAGTGCTACGAGGGGTCATGCGGTGTCTCCTTTGGGCGCGGATATCGTTATGCGTCTTGCCGATCCGCTACGGCGTAGAAAGCGTTATACGACGGGATCCCCCAAGTGCGACAGAAAGGACCCATTATGGAAAACCAGGGCGCCGCCGTGGTCGTCGGGGGCGTGCAGGCGCCGCACCTCGCCGATCAGCACGGCGTGGTCGCCCACCTCCAGCACCTGGCGGGTGGCGCACTCGAAGCGGGCGGCGCACTCGTCGAACACGGGAATGCCGTCCTCGGTGGCGTACCAGTCCAGTCCGGCGTAGCGGTCGGCCACCGGCTGCGAGAACACCCGCGCCAGGTCGCGCTGCGGCGCCCCCAGCACATGGATGGCGAAGCCGCCGCGCGAGGTGAAGTCGGCGTAGTGGATGCTGGCGCGGCGCAGGCTCCACAGCACCAGCGGCGGCTCCAGCGATACCGGGGCGAAGGAATTGACGGTCAGGCCGATCGGCCCGTCGGCGCCGGCGGCGGTCACCACCGTGACGCCGGTGGCGTAGCGCCCCAGCGCCCGGCGCAGATGGGCCGGGCTGAGATCGTGGCTGACGCTCATGGCGGCTTGCGCGGGGCGGCCGGCCAGGCCGGCACCGCGCTGGCGGGACGCACGCCCGACAGCGGCATGGCTTCGGCCATCAGCCGCTGCATCGAGTCCAGCACCCGGTCCTGCGGCATCAGGCCGAAGTTGTGCAGGCTCATGACGTGGTCCAGGCCCATGTCGGCCAGCCGCGCCAGCTTGTCGGCCACGGTGCGGGCCGAGCCGAACAGCGACAGGCCGCTGGCGATGATGTCGTCGTAGACCTGCTTGCGCGCATACAGGCGGGTCTCCACGTACAGGTCGAAGGCGCGGGCGGCGCGTTCGCGGGCCTCGTCGTCGGTCGCGGCCACGTGGGTGTGCAGCGCCACCGCCGCCATGCCGCTGGCGTCCTCGATGCCGGCCTCGGCCAGGCCGCGGCGGTAGTCCTGCATCATCAGGCCGATCTCTTCGAAGTTGTCCACCGCCGCGTAGGGCACGAACAGCATGCGGCGGCCCTGGCGGCCGACGTGGTAGGCGGCCTCGCGGCGCAGGATCGCCACGTACACCGGCACCGGCTGCTGCACCGGCTGCACGTTCAGGCGCACCTCGTGGATGCGGTTGAACTTGCCTTCATGGCTGACGCGCTCGCCGGCCAGCAGGCGCTCGACCAGCATCAGGTTCTCGTCGAAGCGCTCGCGCTTGGTGGCCGGATCGACGTCGTAGCCCTCGAACTCGTGCTTCAGATAGCCCGAGCCCACGCCCAGCGACAGCCTGCCTTGCGAAAGCTGGTCCACCAGGGCATAGTTTTCGGCCACCGTCAGCGGGTTGTGGAAGGTCAGGATCGAGATCGCCGTGCCCAGCCGCAGCCGCGTCGTCTGCTGCGACAGCGCCGCCAGGAACACCGCCGGATTGGGCACCGCGCCATATTCATGGAAATGGTGCTCGGCCACCCAGAAGGTGTCGTAGCCCAGCTGTTCGGCGCGGCGCGCCTGCTCCAGCACCTGGCCGTAGAGCTGGCCCAGGCTGCGGGGCTGGTCGGGGTAGTGGTCCTGCACCGAGAAGATGGACATCTTCATTGCTTGTCTCCGTCTTTGTCCGTCCGCGCCCCGGGCCGGTCATCCAGCCCGGATGTTTGTCCGCCACGGCACGCTGATGTATTTTTTAGTGATACACGTATTCTAATAAGAGACAAACTGATGTCAACAGAAAGCAGCACCGGGATCCAGTCGGCCGAAATCGCCCTAGACGTCCTGACCCGTCTGGCCGAGCTGGGCGGCGCCGTGTCGGTGTCGGAACTGGGCCGCAGCCTGGACATGCCGCGCGCCAAGGCGCACCGCTACCTGGTGTCGCTGGAGCGGCGCGGCTACGTCGAGCAGGATCCGGCCAGCGCCCGTTACCGGCTCGGGCCGCAGGCCCTGCACACCGGGCTGGCGGCGCTGGCCGAGGTGGATTTCGTCAAACTGGCGGCCGGCTGCCTGGAAGACCTGAGCGCCGCCATCGGCCAGACCGTCTTCATCTCGGTCTGGGGCCAGCACGGCCCCACCATCGTCCAGTGGCGCGACGCGCGGCTGCCGGTCACCGTCAACGTGCGCGTCGGCTCGGTGCTGCCGCTGCTCAACAGCGCCACCGGGCGCGTCTTCGCCGCCTGGCTGCCGGAAGCGCTGGCGCTGCCGCGCGCGCTGGCCGAATGGGACACTGCGCGGCGCCAGGGCGCCGACGCCGCGCAGTGGCTGGACGATCCCGCCGCTGCCGGCCTGCCGCTCGATCCGGCCGACCCCGCCGCCGCGCTGCGGGCGCGCTGGCAGGCCACGCGCCAGCGCGGCTACGCCAGCGTCAGCGGCCACCTGCTGCACGGCATCGACTCGGCCGCGCTGCCGGTGCTGGACGCCCAGGGCCAGCTGGCCGGGGCCATCACCGGCCTGGGGCTGCACGGCGGCTTCGACCTGGCGCCGGACGGCACGCCGCTGCGGGCCCTGGCGGCGGCCGCCGCCGACTGTTCGCGCCGGCTCGGCTGGCGCGGCGGACGCTGAGTCCGCCGGCCGGTCCGGCCGCCCTTTTCGCCAGCCCCTTTACAATAGTCAGTTGCCCAGAGCCGACCCGACGGGTCCGGCTCGCCTTTTTGCCGCCGCCCAAGCTGGCGGCCCGGCGGCCGGCCCAGGCCGCGCCCGCCCCTGATACCGATACCCGCGTGCAAGCCCTTACCGTTTCCGATTTCGACTACGAGCTGCCTCCCGAGCTCATCGCGCAGACGCCCGCCGCCCAGCGCACGGGCAGCCGCCTGCTGCACCTGGATGGCGCCAGCCAGCTGCATGACCGCCAGTTCGCCGACCTGGAGGGGCTGCTGCGCCCCGGCGACCTGCTGGTGTTCAACGACACCCGCGTCATCAAGGCGCGCCTGGCCGGCCACAAGATCACCGGCGGCAAGGTCGAGGTGCTGGTCGAGCGCATCGTCGACACCGACCGCGCCCTGGCGCACGTGCGCGCCAGCAAGTCGCCCGGCGCCGGCATGGTGCTGCGGCTGGCCGACGCCTTCGACGCCACGGTGCTGGGCCGCGAGGGCGAGCTGTTCGACATCCGCTTCCCCGGCCCCGTGCTGGAGCTGCTGGACGCCCACGGCGCCACGCCGCTGCCGCCGTACATCACGCACGCCGCCGACGCCGGCGACGACGACCGCTACCAGACCGTCTACGCCCGCGAGCCGGGCGCCGTGGCGGCGCCGACCGCCGGCCTGCACTTCGACCAGCCCACCCTGGACCGCCTGGCGGCGCTGGGCGTGGAGCGCGCCTTCGTCACGCTGCACGTCGGCGCCGGCACCTTCCAGCCGGTGCGCGTGGACAGCCTGGCCGACCACATCATGCACGCCGAATGGTTCACCGTGCCGCAGGCCACGGTGGACGCCATTACCGCGGCCCGCGCCCGCGGCGGCCGCGTGATCGCGGTCGGCACCACCAGCGTGCGCGCCCTGGAATCGGCCGCCGCCCAGACCGAGGGCCGCACCGCCCCCGGCCTGCCGCTGGCCGCCGCCCAAGGCGACACGCGCCTGTTCATCACCCCCGGCTACCAGTACCGCGTCATCGACGCGCTGGTCACCAACTTCCACCTGCCCCAGTCGACCCTGCTGATGCTGGTGTCGGCGCTGGCTGGCGTCGAGCCGATCCGCCGCGCCTACGCCCACGCCGTCGCCCAGCGCTACCGCTTCTTCAGCTACGGCGACGCCATGTTCATCGAATCCCTCGCCCCATGACCGGACTGAATTTCGAACTGCTCGCCACCGACGGCGGCGCCCGCCGCGGCCGCATCACGCTCAACCACGGCGTGGTGGAAACGCCCATCTTCATGCCCGTGGGCACCTATGGCAGCGTCAAGGCGATGATGCCTCACGAGCTCAAGGAGATCGGCTCGCAGATCGTGCTGGGCAACACCTTCCACCTGTGGCTGCGCCCGGGCACGGAAATCATGGAAAAGCATGGCGGCCTGCACGGCTTCATGCAGTGGGACAAGCCGATCCTGACCGACTCGGGCGGTTTCCAGGTGTTCAGCCTGCAGGGCATGCGCAAGATCACCGAGGAAGGCGTGAAGTTCGCCTCGCCCATCGACGGCGCCCGCCTGTTCCTGACGCCCGAGGAATCGATGCGCATCCAGCGCTCGCTGAACTCGGACATCGTCATGGTGTTCGACGAATGCACGCCCTACGAGATCGACGGCCGCCCCGCGACCGTCGAGGAAGCCGCCCGCTCGATGCGCATGTCGCTGCGCTGGGCGCGCCGCTCGCGTGAGGAATTCGACAAGCTGGAGAACCCCAACGCGCTGTTCGGCATCGTCCAGGGCGGCATGTACGAGTCGCTGCGCGACGAGTCCCTGGCCGGCCTGCAGGACATCGGTTTCCACGGCTACGCCATCGGCGGCCTGTCGGTGGGCGAGCCCAAGGAAGACATGATGCGCATCCTGGCGCACGTGACGCCCAAGCTGCCGGCCCAGGCGCCGCGCTACCTGATGGGCGTGGGCACGCCGGAAGACCTGGTCGAGGGCGTGAGCCGCGGCGTCGACATGTTCGACTGCGTCATGCCGACCCGCAACGCCCGCAACGGCTGGCTGTTCACCCGCTTCGGCGACGTCAAGATCCGCAACGCCAAGTACCGCGACGACACCCGTCCGCTGGACCCGAGCTGCGCCTGCCACACCTGCGCCAACTTCTCGCGCGCCTACCTGCACCACCTGCAGCGCGCCAACGAGATCACCGGCGCGCGCCTGAACACGCTGCACAACCTGCATTTCTACCTGACCATCATGAAGGAAATGCGGGAAGCCATCGCCGAAGGCCGCTTCGACGCCTGGCGCGCACAGTTCGCGGCCGACCGGGCGCGCGGGGTGGAGTAGCGGGACGGCGCCGGCCGACCTAGTGAAAACCACGAGAGCGCCGGGGGCTTTTTATTTGGAAATCCGCCCCCATTACTGCGCACAGGCCGTGACTGGTGGCGGGAAATAACCTCGCTACAATAGTCGGCTTGCCCTATCCATGGCTCGCGCGGGGATGGGCGCAGAACAAGATCGGCGACAGCACGATACAAACAAACCCAAACAGACTACACGCAGGAGAATTACATGTCCGCTATCGATACCGCCAGCCTCGTCGTGGCCCAGGCCGCCCCCGAAGGCAATGCGCTGATGGGCATGCTGCCCATCATCCTGATGTTCGTGATCCTCTACTTCCTGATGATCCGTCCCCAGATGAAGCGCCAGAAAGAACACCGCAACCTGATCGCCGCCCTGGCCAAGGGCGACGAAGTCGTGACCGCCGGCGGCATGCTGGGCAAGGTCACCAAGGTGAACGACAGCTACGTCACCGTCGAAGTCTCGGAACTGGCCGACAAGCCGGTCGAGATCATCATGCAGAAGTCGTCGGTGTCGACCGTTCTGCCCAAGGGAACCATCAAGGCCCTGTAAGCGTCCCATAGGAGCTCCGCCGCCGGGCCCAGGGCCCGACGGCAGCCGCCCCGCCGCCCGTCGCGCCAGCCGCCCGGGCGGCCTTTTCTCCACTCTTACATGACGTAGCCGGCAATGAACCGCTATCCCCTCTGGAAGTACATTACGGTCCTGATTGCGGTCCTTATCGGCCTGCTGTATACGCTTCCCAATTTCTACGGCGAATCGCCCGCGGTCCAAGTGTCCAGCGCCAAGGCCACCATCAAGGTGGATCCGGCCATGCTGGAACGGGTCCAGCAGATCCTGACCGACGCCAAGATCCCCAATGAAGGGGTCTACTACGAACAGAACGGCACGCTCGGCACCGTGCGCGCCCGCTTCACGTCGACCGACCTGCAACTGCAGGCGCGCGACCTCATCGACAAATCCCTCAATACCGTCCAGGGCGACCCGCACTACACCGTGGCGCTGAACCTGCTGCCGGCCTCGCCCACCTGGATGCGCGCGATGGGCTGGTTCGCCCCCAAGCCCATGTACCTGGGCCTGGACCTGCGCGGCGGCGTGCACTTCCTGCTGCAAGTGGACATGCAAGGCGCCCTGACCGCCCGCTACGACTCGCTGGCCGCCGACGTGCGCTCGGTGCTGCGCGACCAGAAGGTCAACGTGGCCGGCGTCGAACGCTCGGGCATGAGCGTGGCCGCCACCTTCGCCAGCGCGCAGGACCGCGACCGCGCCATCTCGACGCTGCGCAGCCGCCTGCCCGACCTGGAATTCACCGAAAGCGAAGAGAACGGCAAGCTGCTGCTGCTGGGCGCGCTGAACCCGGCCGCCGTCACCCGCGTGCAGGACTCGGCGCTCAAGCAGAACATCAACACGCTGCACAACCGGATCAACGAACTGGGCGTGGCCGAGCCGGTCATCCAGCAACAGGGTTCGGATCGCATCGTGGTGCAGTTGCCCGGCGTGCAGGACGTGGCCAAGGCCAAGGAACTGCTGGGCCGCACCGCCACCCTCGAAATCCGCATGGTCGACGACTCGCCCGCCGCGCAGGCCGCGCTGCTGGGCGGCACCGTGCCGTTCGGCCTGGAGCGCTACTCCGACCGCGACGGCCGCCCGATCCTGGTGCGCCGCCAGGTGGTCCTGACCGGTGAAAACCTGCAGGACGCCCAGCCCGGCCGCGATTCGCAGACCCAGCAGGCCGCCGTCCACCTGACGCTGGACTCCAAGGGCGCGCGCATCTTCCGCGACGTCACCCGCGACAACATCGGCAAGCGCATGGCCATCCTGCTGTTCGAGAACGGCAAGGGCGAAGTGGTCACGGCCCCGGTCATCCGCAGCGAAATCGCCGGCGGCCAGGTGCAGATCTCGGGCAGCATGAGCTCCGAGGAAGCCGCCGACACCGCGCTGCTGCTGCGCGCCGGCGCGCTGGCCGCGCCGATGTCGATCATCGAGGAACGCACCATCGGCCCGAGCCTGGGCGCCGACAACATCTCGAAGGGCTTCCATTCGACGCTGTACGGCTTCCTGGCGATCGCCGTCTTCATCATCATCTACTACCACCTGTTCGGCGTGTTCTCGACCGTCGGCCTGACCCTGAACGTGCTGCTGCTGCTGGCCCTGCTGTCGATGCTGCAGGCCACGCTGACGCTGCCGGGCATCGCGGCCATCGCGCTGACACTGGGCATGGCGATCGACTCGAACGTGCTGATCAACGAGCGGATACGGGAAGAACTGCGCAACGGGGCATCGCCGCAACAGGCCATCCACCATGGCTTCGAGCGCGCCTGGGGCACGATTCTCGACTCCAACCTCACTACGCTGATTGTCGGCCTGGCCCTGCTGGCATTCGGTTCCGGCCCGATCCGCGGCTTCGCGGTGGTCCATTGCCTGGGCATCCTGACCTCGATGTTCTCGTCCGTCGTGGGCGTGCGCGCGCTGGCCAACCTCTGGTATGGCCGCAAGAAGAAGCTCACGTCGATCTCGATCGGCGAAGTCTGGAAGCCGAAGACCAACTGAACATGCGCGCGGGCGGCAACGCCGCCCGCCACCGAATAGCCAGGGCAAAAAATGGAATTTTTCCGGATTCACCGCACCATCCCGTTCATGCGCCACGCGCTGGTGCTGAACATCATCAGCCTCGTCACCTTCGTGGCGGCGGTCTTCTTCATCCTCACGCGCGGCTTCCACCTGTCGATCGAATTCACCGGCGGCACGGTCATGGAAGTCAACTACGCCCAGACGGCGCAGCTTGAAAGCGTGCGCGGCGTGGTCTCGAAGCTGGGCTACACCGACTTCCAGGTGCAGAACTTCGGCACCTCGCACGACGTCATGATCCGCCTGCCGCTGCAGGAAGGCCAGACGTCGGCCACCCAGAGCGAAACCGTCATGGCCGCGCTCAAGGCCGCCGACCAGGGCGTGGAACTGCGCCGCGTCGAATTCGTCGGTCCGCAGGTCGGCCAGGAACTGCTGCACAACGGCCTGATGGCCCTGCTGGTGGTGGTCATCGGCATCATGGTCTACCTGGGCTTCCGCTTCGAATGGAAGTTCGCCGTGGCCGGCGTGATCGCCAACCTGCACGACGTGGTCATCATCCTGGGCTTCTTCGCCTTCTTCCAGTGGGAATTCTCGCTGTCGGTGCTGGCGGGCGTGCTGGCGGTGCTGGGCTACTCGGTGAACGAATCCGTGGTCATCATGGACCGGATCCGCGAGAACTTCCGCAAGTACCGCAAGGCGGACGTGCAGGAAGTCATCAACAGCGCCATCACCCAGACCATCTCGCGCACCATCATCACCCACGGCTCGACCCAGATGATGGTGCTGGCGATGCTGTTCTTCGGCGGCCCCACCCTGCACTACTTCGCCATGGCCCTGACCATCGGCATCTGGTTCGGCATCTACTCGTCGGTGTTCGTCGCCGCCGCGCTGGCCATGTGGATGGGCATCAAGCGCGAAGACCTGGTCAAGCCGGTCAAGAAGGAAGGCGAGGAAGGCGAAGTCGCCTGAGCCGTTTCCCTTTTTTGGAAAACCCGCCCGCGTGGCGGGTTTTTTTATGCTTGGCAAGGCCACTGTACAGACGCCCCGCCCACCCGCTGTACGGGTACGGCCGCCCCCTTATTCGCTACCATAGGCCTCATGAAACTCACTCTCGACCATCTCGTCGTCGCCGCCGCGGACCTGGACAGCGGCACGCGCCACGTGGCCGACCTGCTGGGCATTGCGCCCATGGGCGGCGGCGCGCATCCGCGCATGGGCACCCACAACCGCGTGCTGGGCATGGCGGGCGGCGTGTACCTGGAAGTGATCGCCATCGACCCGGACGCCCCCGCGCCGCAGCGGCCGCGCTGGTTCGGGCTGGACCAGCCGGCCATGCGGGCGCGCCTGGCCGAAGGCCCGTTCCTGGCGCACTGGGCGGCGCGCGTCGAGGCGCCCGACGACCTGAGCGCATGGCAGGCGCGGCACCCCGATCGCATCGCGCCCGCCATCCCCATGACCCGCGGCGACCTGCGCTGGCGGCTCACGGTGCCGGACGATGGCAGCCTGCCCGCCTGGCGCGAGGACGGCCAGGCAGCCGGCGACGGCCTGCTGCCGACGCTGATCCAGTGGGACGTGCCGGCCTATCCCGGCGTCAGCCTGCCGCGCCAGCCGCTGACGCTGCGCGCCCTGACCGCCACCCATCCGCATGCCGCGCTGCTGTGCCAGGGATTGGCCTGGCTGGGCGCGGACGCGCTCATCGCCATCGAACAGGCCGACGGGCCGCCACGCCTGCAGGCCGCCATCGAGACCGGCCAGGGCATCCGGATCCTGGCCTGACCCCCGCCACAAGAAAGACAACGGAGACATCCCCATGAGCGTCACCCTCAAGCGCTTCGACGACGCGCCCTACGAGCAGCAGTGCGAAGCCACCGTCATCGCCGTCGGCGCCGACGGCGTCGAACTGGACCAGACCCTCTGCTACGCCCGCAGCGGCGGCCAGGCCGGCGACAGCGGCACGCTGACGCTGGCCGATGGCCGCGCGCTGCCGGTGGCCGACACCGTCTACGCCGACGACCGCCGCCGCATCCTGCACGTGTTGGCCGAGGGCGCCGCCGCGCCCCAGGTCGGCGACCGCGTCACCGTGCGCATCGACTGGCCGCGCCGCCATCGGCTGATGCGCCTGCACACCTGTCTGCACCTGCTCGGTTCGCTGGTGCCGGCGCCGGTCACCGGCTGCAGCATTTCGCCCGACTCGGCCCGCATCGACTTCGACCTGCCCGAATCGACGCTCGACAAGGCCGACCTGACCGAGCGCCTGAACGCACTGATCCAGGCCCGCACCGACGTCACCGTCAACACCATCACGCCCGAGGAACTGGCGGCGCAGCCCGACCTGGTGCGCACGGTCGGCGCCGCCCCGCCCGGCGGCACGGCGCGCATCCGCATCATCGAGATCCCCGGCGTGGACCGCCAGCCCTGTGGCGGCACGCACGTGGCCAACACCGGCGAGATCGGCCCGGTCACCGTCACCAAGATCGAAAAGAAAAGCCGCACCAACCGCCGCGTGGTGGTGGCCTTCGCCTGAACCGTCGCGCCATGCAAAAGGCCGCCCGGATGGCGGCCTTTTTTTGGTCGGAAACGCCTCGCGCCGGCGCCTCAGCCCTTCTTCCACCAGCGCCAGGGCGCCCGCAGCGGCCACTGGTACTTGCTGCCGAGCACGCGCGGCGCCAGCAGATGGCCGACCGCGATGGCGATGCCGGCGGCGGTCATGACGTCCGACAGGTAGTGGTCCAGGTTGACCAGACGGCTGACGGCGACCAGCGCGGCCAGCGACAGGAACGCCCAGCGCCAGCGCGGCGCCAGGATGCCGAGCGTCACCGCCACCGCGAAGGCGGCGTAGGTGTGGCTGGAGGGAAACGAATTGAACTGGTTGGCGCGCGAGAAGGCGTCGCCCAGCCCGTAGATGCCTTTGTCGAAGAACAGCTCGGGGCGCGCCCGCGCCACCGAACGCTTGAGCACCAGCACCACCAGGCCGCCCACCGCCATGGTCGACAGCATCAGCAGGCTGCCACGCGCCATGCTGGCGTAGCTCATGCGCACCGGATTGCGCCAGCCGCGCGCCAGGCCGACCAGGCCGACGATGTAGAACGCCAGCGCCACGCCGATATAGCGGCCGCTTTCGCCCATTTCGCCGATCCACTCGAACGATTCGTTGACGCCCTCGGACACCGTCTGCCGGATCCAGATCGCCAGCGGCAGGTCGACCCACAGGGCACAGGCGCCCGCCACCACGGCCAGCGCGAGGCCCGCCGCCACCCACGCGGCGGTGGACAAGGGGTTGCGAAACTCGTCCGCCGAAGCGGCCACGCCGCCAGCCGGAAGCACGCGGGTCGGGGGAATGGGAAGATTCGTCGTCATCGGACCGGGTTTGTAAAGAGTCTTGTTCTCGGAAAGAGAATCGGCGAAGGCGAGCTATCGTAACCCCGCATTACGGATTGAAGTGGGAAATTTGCTGCAAGGGGTAAAATCCCGCTTTTCCCCTCTTCTGCCCCCGGGATCTACACCCGTCACGGCGACCGACATGCAAGAAACCTCCCTGAAGCGCGCCTCGGCCGCGCCCGACGGCGCCGCCGTCCCGTCCTCCGCCGTCATCGGCTCCCCCCGCAAGCTTTACATCCGCACCTTCGGCTGCCAGATGAACGAGTACGACTCGGACAAGATGGCCGACGTGCTGCGCGGCGACCAGGGGCTGGAGCTGACCGACAATCCGGAAGAAGCCGACGTCATCCTGTTCAACACCTGTTCGGTGCGTGAAAAGGCCCAGGAAAAGGTCTTTTCCGACCTGGGCCGCGTGCAGCACCTGAAAAAGACCAACCCGAACCTGGTGATCGGCGTGGGCGGCTGCGTGGCCAGCCAGGAAGGCGAGGCCATCGTCAAGCGCGCGCCCTACGTGGACGTGGTGTTCGGCCCGCAGACCCTGCACCGCCTGCCCAACCTGATCCAGTGCCGCCGCGCCGAGGGCCGCTCGCAGGTCGACATCAGCTTCCCCGAGATCGAGAAGTTCGACAACATGCCGCCGCCGCGCGTCGACGGCGCCACCGCCTTCGTCTCGATCATGGAAGGCTGTAGCAAGTATTGCAGCTTCTGTGTCGTGCCGTACACGCGCGGCGAGGAAGTCTCGCGGCCGTTCGACGACGTGCTGATCGAAGTGGCCGACCTGGCCGACCAGGGCGTCAAGGAAGTCACGCTGCTGGGCCAGAACGTCAACGCCTACCGCGGCCGCATGACCGACAGCGACGAGATCGCCGATTTCGCCATGCTGCTGGAGTACGTGCACGAGATCCCCGGCATCGAACGCATCCGCTACACCACCTCGCACCCCAAGGAAATGACCCAGCGCATGGTGGACGCCTACGCCCGCCTGCCCAAGCTGGTGTCGTTCCTGCACCTGCCGGTGCAGGCCGGCAGCGACCGCGTGCTGGCGGCCATGAAGCGCGGCTACACCACCCTCGAATTCAAGTCGGTGGTGCGCCGCCTGCGCGCCGCGCGCCCCGACCTGACGCTGTCGTCGGACTTCATCGTCGGCTTCCCCGGCGAGACCGAGGAAGACTTCGAAAAGACCATGAAGCTGATCGAGGACGTCGGCTTCGACACCTCGTTCTCGTTCGTCTACTCGCGCCGCCCCGGCACGCCGGCCGCCGACCTGCACGACGACACGCCGCAGGACGTCAAGCTGCGCCGCCTGCAGCGCCTGCAGGCGCTGATCAACGAGCAGGCCGCCGCCATCGCCCGCAACATGGTCGGCACCCGCCAGCGCCTGCTGGTGGAAGGCCCCTCGCGGCGCGACCCGAACGAGCTGATGGGCCGCACCGAGAACAACCGCATCGTCAACTTCGCCGCGCCCGCGCGGCTCATCGGCCAGATGGTCGACGTCATCATCACCGAAGCGCACACCAACTCGTTGCGCGCCCGGGTGGCCGACATCGACCGCGACGCCCAAGGGACCGAATGACCACTTCCCGCCCCCGCGCCCGCCGCAGCATGCCCGCCGTCGTCACCCTGGACGGCGACAACACCCACCTGGCCAACCTGTGCGGCCCGCTGGACGAGAACCTGCGCCAGCTGGCCGACGGCATGGGCGTGAAGCTCGCGCGCCGCGGCAGCCGCGTCACGATCGAGGGCGAGCAGGCCGAGCTGGCCGGCCGCGCGCTGCGCCGCTTCCATGAGCAGGCGGTGCACCGCGCCCTGTCGGTCGACGACATCCAGCTCGGGCTGGTCGAGATCGGCATCGGCCGCCAGGAAGAGAAAACGCAGGACGCGCCGGCCCGCGAGGCCGACCCGCTGCCGGCGCTGGACGACGACAGCGACGCCATCGCCCTGCGCACCAAGCGCAGCGATCTGCGTCCGCGCACGCCGCGCCAGCGCGACTACCTGAACAACATCCTCAAGCACGACATCACCTTCGGCGTGGGCCCGGCCGGCACCGGCAAGACCTGGCTGGCGGTGGCCTGCGCCATCGACGCGATGGAACGCGACACGGTGCAGCGCCTGGTGCTGACGCGCCCGGCGGTCGAGGCCGGCGAACGGCTGGGCTTCCTGCCCGGCGACCTGGCGCAGAAGGTCGATCCGTACCTGCGCCCGCTGTACGACGCCCTCTATGACCTGATGGGCTTCGAGAAGGTGCAGCGCCTGTTCGAGAAGCAGACCATCGAGATCGCGCCGCTGGCCTACATGCGCGGCCGCACGCTGAACCACGCCTTCGTCATCCTGGACGAGGCGCAGAACACCACGCCGGAACAGATGAAGATGTTCCTGACGCGCATCGGCTTCGGCAGCAAGGCCGTCATCACCGGCGACCCCTCGCAGGTGGACCTGCCGCGCGGCCAGGAAAGCGGCCTGGCGCATGCCGTCAAGGTGCTGCACGACGTGCAGGGCATCGCCACCACCCGCTTCACCAGCCGCGACGTGGTGCGCCACCCGCTGGTGGCCCGCATCGTCGATGCCTACGACCGAGCCTCGGAAAATGACGCCTGACCTGTCCCTTTCCGTCCAGTACGGCGTCGAGGAACCCCGCCTGCCGCGCTGGCGCCTGCGCCGCTGGGCCGAGCGGGCGCTGGACGCCGCGGCCGAGGACGGGCTGGTGGACTTCACCGCCGCCGAGCTCAGCCTGCGCCTGGTGGGCGCGGCCGAGGGGCGCCGCCTGAACCGCGATTTCCGCCAGCGCGACTACGCCACCAACGTGCTGACGTTCGAGTACGGCGTCGACCCGCTGGGCGTGGCGCGCGGCGACATCGTGATGTGCGTGCCGGTGCTGGTGCGCGAGGCGCGCGAACAGCGCAAGGCGCTGCTCGACCACGCCGCCCACCTGACCCTGCACGGGGTGCTGCATTCGCTCGGCTACGACCACATCAAGGCGCGCGACGCCCGCCGCATGGAAGCGCTGGAGACCGCCACGCTGGCCCGCATGGGCATCGCCGACCCCTACACCGAGGCGTGATCTCCGGCCCTGGGGTCAACCCTGAGCAATCGGCGCGAAATGGCGTCCAGCAAGGCGCAGATCGCGTCGGTTGGACCCATTTTCCGGGGTCGCGTTACAAATTGAGCGCCAGATTCGGTTATGCTGGCCCCTCCATAACTTGTCCTCCCGGACGATGTCTGACCCCTACCCTGCTCCCGAAGCGACGCCTGCTCGCTCATCCAAACCCGCCACCAAATCCCTTCTAGACCGCCTGCTTTCCCTCGTGCGCCGCGAGCCCGAGGACCGTGAAGGCATCAAGGCCGTTCTCGAAGCCGCGCATGACCGCGACCTGCTGGACGCGGAGTCCTACAAGATGATCAAGGGCGCGCTGGCCGTGTCCGAAGGCACCGTCGGCGACATCATGGTCCCGCGCTCGCGCATGGACCTGCTCGACGTCACGCAGCCCATCCCCTACCTGGTGGCCAACGTGATCGAAACCGCGCACTCGCGGTTCCCGGTCTACGAAGGCGACCGCGACAACATCATCGGCATCCTGCTCGCCAAGGACCTGCTGCGCTGCATGCTGGAACCCGGCATCGAAGTGCGCACGCTGGTGCGTCCGGCCGTGTTCATCCCCGAATCCAAGCGCCTGAACGTGCTGCTGCACGAGTTCCGCGCCAGCCGCAACCACCAGGCCATCGTCATCGACGAGCATGGCGGCATCTCCGGTCTGGTAACGATGGAAGACGTGCTGGAACAGATCGTCGGCGACATCGAGGACGAATTCGACGAAACCGAGGAAGACTCGATCTTCCCCGAGGGCGAGAACCAGTGGCGCGTGCTGGCCGCCACCGACATCTCGCACTTCAACGACGTGTTCGGCTGCCATCTGCCCGACGACGAGTACGACAGCGTCGGCGGCTGGATGGGCGGCCAGCTCGGCCGCATCCCGCGCCGCGGCGACGTCGCCGAGATCGACGGCCTGAAACTCGAAGTGGCGCGCGGCGATGCCCGCCGCGCCATCTGGCTGCGAGTCAAGCGCGTGGCGCCGTCGCGCGGCGTCCCGCCCGATACCGACGCATGAGCCGCGCCGCCCGCGGTCCGCTCCTGCTGGGCGCGGCCGGCCTGACGCTGGCCGGCGCCGTCCACGCCCTCACCTTCGCGCCCGGTCCGCTGCCGGACTGGGCCCTGGCCATCACCCAGATCCTGGCGCTGGCGGTGGCCGCCCGCGTCACCCTGTACGCGCCGTCGGCGCGCCAGGCATGGCTGCGCGGCTGGCTGTTCAGCTTCGCCACCTATGCGCTGGGACTGTACTGGATCTTCATCAGCCTGCACCGCTACGGCGACCTGGCCGCGCCGTTGGCGGTCGCCGCGGTCCTGGCGCTGTCGGCCTTCCTGGCGCTGTTCCCGGCCACCGCCGGCGCGCTGGCGCGGCGCTACACGCCGCTGGCCGCCGACTCGACGCCGGGACGGGTGCTGTCGGCCACGCTGGCCTGGGGCGCGCTGTGGGCCGGCTTCGAATGGATCCGCGCGGTGCTGCTGACCGGCTTCCCGTGGCTCAACATCGGCTACGCGCAGGTCGACAGTCCCATCGCCGGCTGGGCGCCGCTGCTGGGCGTGCATGGCATGGCCCTGCTGTCGGCCTTCGCCGCCGCCGCCATCGCCAGCCTGTGGCGTCCCGCGGGCCAGCAGAAATCGCCGCGCGACGGCCGCCACGCGCTGGCCGCCGGGGTGGCGCTGGCGCTGGCCGCCGCCGGCTGGCCGCTGTCGCGCATCGACTGGTCGGCCCCCAGCGGCGAGCCGCTGAACGTGCGCCTGGTCCAGGGCAACATCGAGCAGTCGCAGAAATTCGATCCGGCGCTGCTTGATCAGAGCCTGCGCCGCCACCTGGAACTGGCGGCCATGCCGCCCGCGCCCGGCGTGCCGGCGCCGCAGATGGTGATCCTGCCGGAAACCGTGCTGCCGGTCTTCCAGGACCAGCTCGATCCGCGCGTCTGGGAAATCTGGCGCGAGGTCGCCGCGCGCCAGAATGCCGTGATCGCCATGGGCGCGCCGGTCCACGACGTGGTCAACGGCCGCGACCGCTACACCAACAGCGTGTTGGGTTTCGACGGCCAGACGCCGGCCTCGCAATTGATCAGCGGCGCCACCGCGATGCGCTACGACAAGCGCCACCTGGTGCCCTGGGGCGAATATGTGCCGCCGGGCTTCCACTGGTTCGTCGAGATGTTGAACATCCCGTTGGGCGATTTCGACCGCGGCGCCGAGCGTCAGACGCCGTTCGCGGTGGGCGGCCAGCACATCGCCTTCAACATCTGCTACGAAGACCTGTTCGGTCCGGACCTGCTGCCCGCGCTGCAGTCCGGTCCCAACGGCGAACCGGGCGCCACCATCCTGGTGAACGTCAGCAACCTGGGCTGGTTCGGCGATAGCTGGGCCTTGCGCCAGCACCTGCAGATCGGGCGCCTGCGCACGATCGAGACCGCGCGTCCCATGCTGACCGCGACCAACACCGGCATCACCGCGGCCATCGACGCCAAGGGCCATGTCGCGGCCCAGCTGGCGCCGCTGCAGCCCGGCGTGCTGCCGGTGTCGGTACAGGGCATGGCGGGCCTGACGCCCTATGCCCGCTTCGGCGACAAGTCGGCGCTGGCGCTGATCGGCCTGGCGCTGATCGCCGCCTTCGGCATCAACCGCCCGCGCCGCAACTGAGCCTGAACCGGGCCAGGCCTGGCCTGGTCCGGCGCTGCCCGGCCGACGCTTTCCTGTTTGGCGTGATCAGACACTGGGGCCTGTGCGAGGCTCCTTGTCGTGTGCACGGGCCCTAGCGCAACAGATTGGCGGGCAGCGCGCCGCTGTCGTCGACCGGCCGCAGCGGCCCCACTCCCGCGCCCGTCAGCTCGATGGCGTCAGCGATGCGCGCCATGTCGTCACTGTCCAGCTCCAGTTCCGCCGCGCCCAGCACGCCGTCGACCTGCGCCACGTTGCGCATGCCGACAATGGCTCCGGTGACGCCCGGCCACGCCAGGGTCCAGGCGATGGCGACCGCCGCCTGGGTCGTGCCGTGGCGTTCGGCGATGGGCTTGAGCGCTTCGGCCAGGGCCAGATTGCGCGCCAGGCAGGGCGGCTGGAATTCAGCGTTGCGCGAACGCCAGTCGTCCGCGCGCAACGCCTGCGCCCGCTCGACCGAAAAACCGCCGCTGAGCAACCCCGATTGCATCGGGCTGTAGACGATGACGCCGGTGCCGTTCTGCGCGCACCAGGGAATCAGGTCGGCGCCCGCGCCGCGCTGGATCGCCGAGAACGGCGGCTGCAGCGACTCCACGTGCCCCAGCGCCTCGGCGTCCTGCAATTGCGCCAGGTTGTGGTTGGACAGGCCGACCGCGCGCACCTTGCCTTCGCGCTTGAGGTCCAGCAATTCCTGCCAATAGGCCTCCAGCGGCGTGCCGTCGCCGGCCGGCCAGTGCATCTGGTACAGGTCGATGCGCTCGACGCCCAGACGGCGCAGCGATCCCTCGATTTCGCGGCGGATGCTGGCCGGCGCGCCGTTGCGCCGCGGCGTCGCCTGCGGCTGCTCGGGCGACCAGGTCAGGCCGCATTTGGTGAAGACGTAGGGCCGTTCGCTTGTGCTCATCTGCGCCAGCGCGCGTCCCACCACCTCTTCGGCGTGGCCCAGTCCATAGACGGCGGCGGTGTCGATCCAGTTGATGCCGCGATCGACCGCGAGGCGGATGGCGGCGATCGAATCGGCGTCGTCCTGCGGCCCCCAGCCGATGGCCCAGGCATTGCCGCCCATCGCCCAGGCGCCCAGGCCGATGCGCGTGATCGACATATCGCTGCGCCCCAGCGGGCGCGTCGGAAAAGAAGTCGTGGTGCTCATGCGAAAAAAATCTCCTGCCGGCAAAACGTCATGGCGGATCCCGCCCGGGTCCCCGCAACAGTCACGATAGCACTCGTCCAAGCCTTTGATTTTCCGGTGTTGTGCGCCTCGGGCGCGGCGTTCCGGAAACGGCTGACACCCTTGCCGCGCGGCCGGCGCGACCACGCATGCGTCCCCTTGAAAGCGATTTCAACGCAACTTTTTCATTTTTTGCACCCAACCGACTTGCACGCCGAAATTAGTTCGTGCATAATCTCGTTTCTTCGCCAACGGCACTAAACAAAACCGGCAACGAGATACGAAAAACGACCACGAAAGTGATCGGAAAAAACGTAAAACGTGGCAGGAGTTGATTAGAAGAACGGGGGTATAGCTCAGCTGGGAGAGCGCTTGCATGGCATGCAAGAGGTCAGCGGTTCGATCCCGCTTACCTCCACCAGTCCAAAGCGAAGATTAGTACAGCAGTAAAACCAGCAAGTCCAAGTCCCCTTCGTCTAGAGGCCTAGGACATCACCCTTTCACGGTGAGTACAGGGGTTCGAATCCCCTAGGGGACGCCAGTTTACTGGCAGCAGTACAAGATGCAGTTGAAGTGACACAGTAGTTGAGTAAGCCGCTGCGGAGCGGTAGTTCAGTTGGTTAGAATACCGGCCTGTCACGCCGGGGGTCGCGGGTTCGAGCCCCGTCCGCTCCGCCAAAAGCGCTCTACGCAGTGCCTTTCAAGAGCTCCGTCCCTGGAGCTTTTTGCATTTATAGGGTGTAAGCCTTGTTGTTTGCAGGTTGGAACAACGGGGAATCTGG
>NZ_CYTY01000014.1:32585-46656 GCF_001298995.1 Achromobacter sp. 2789STDY5608615 | reverse complement strand
GTGTTGTTGTAAACCGCTGCGGAGCGGTAGTTCAGTTGGTTAGAATACCGGCCTGTCACGCCGGGGGTCGCGGGTTCGAGCCCCGTCCGCTCCGCCAAGCATCTTGTGTGCATCCCAGCAAGCCGCAAGACCAGTTGTTCCACAGGAGTCTTCCTGCACTGCGCCAGAAGGCGCCCGCCAAAAGCTCCGGATTCCGGAGCTTTTTTGCTTTGCGCGGCAGCAAGCGCCGTGCCGCCCCCTTCCCCCGTCTCGTCCGTTTATCCTCTGGACAGGCCGCGCTTCGCATCGCATCCTGTGCGCTTGTGCCAGCCAAGCCAAGAGGCCCACGTGACCGCCAGCAACGCCGCCCCGCACGCACACCGCCAGCACCTGCAACGCATCATCGCAGGCTTGAACGAAGGCATCATCCTGCTCGAGTCCGATGGCAGCATCGCCTGGGCCAACGCCAGCGCGCTGGCGCTGCACGGGGTCGACACGCTGGAGGCGCTGGGGCAGACGCCCGCCGGCTACCGCAAACGCTATGCGCTGACCTACCGCAACCATCACCGCGTGCCGGCCAAGCAGTATCCGCTCGACCGCCTGGCCGCCGCGGTCGCATTCGACGACCTGCTGCTGGACCTGACGCGCAAGGATGACGCCGACTTCCTGCGCAACATCCGCGCGCGCGGCCTGCTGCTCGAAGGCGACGGCGCGGACTTCCGCGTGCTGATCCTGGATGACCAGACCGGCCAGTTCAACGCCGAGCAGCGCTTCGAGCGCACCTTTGCCGCCAATCCCGCGCCGGCGCTCATCTGCCGCCTGTCCGACCTGCGCTATGTGAAGGTGAACCAGGGCTTCCTGGACATGACCGGCCTGACGCGCGAGACAGTGCTGGGCAAATCGGCCTACGAGCTGGACGTGCTCGACGGCGGCGATGACAAGGAGGACGCGGTGGCCAAGCTGAACGCGGGCCTGACCATCAGCCAGCGCGAAGGCGTGGTGCGGCTGGCGGACGGCGGCGCGCGCTTCGTCATCGTCGCCGGCCAGCCGATCGACATGCAGGACGAACCGTGCATGCTGTTCACCTTCATCGACCTGGAAAAGCGCAAGCGCACCGAGGAGGCCCTGCAGCAGAGCGAGGAGCGCTTCTCCAAGGCGTTCCGGCTGGCGCCGGTGCCGATGGCGCTGTGCGACGGCGAATCGCTGCGCGCGCTGGATATCAATGACGCCTTCGCGCAGGCCGTGGGCGTGTCGGCGCAGGACGGCGCGGGCCAGGAACTGACCGCCCTGGGCCTGCGCCCGTTCGAAGGCATGGCCGACAGCCTGGCGCGCGGCGAGAGCATCCGCAACCGCGAAGCCGCGCTGGCCACGCCCGACGGCGCCCTTCTGGATTGCCTGGCCTCGGCCGAGCCGGTCATGATCGGCGGCGAGCGCCGCGTGCTGCTGGTGATGCAGGACATCACCGAACGCAAGCGCAGCGAGACCGAACTGCTGACCGCGATCGAGGCGGTGATGCAGGACACCTCGTGGTTCAGCCGCGGCATCATCGAGAAGCTGGCGCAGTTGCGCGCCCCGGCGCCGGCGGCCCGCGACGTGGCCGAGCTGGCGCAGCTGACGGCGCGCGAGCGCGAGGTGCTGGGCCTGCTGTGCCAGGGCCATAGCGACGACGAGATCGCCCGCCAGTTGCGCCTGTCGCGCAACACGGTGCGCAATCACGTGGCCACCATTTACAGCAAGATTGGCGTGCACCGGCGCAGCGCGGCCATCGTCTGGGCCCGCGACCGCGGCATCACCGGGCATGAAAAGCCGCGCTCCCGGGGCAAATCCGGCGCGGGCTGAGGCAGGCCGCCTGAATTTACAAATTGAATCAAAATAATGAGGGGATCGCGCTGCGCGAAGATGCCGCCGCGTTAGATTCCACCCGCCGCCAAAAAACGCCATTTTCGGCAAAACTCCAGCCAACTAGCCGCCAAAATCCGCATCACACCCCAGATTGCGCAAACCCTGCGCAGGTTCTTACGATCCGCCGATCTGGCCGTCCCGTCCACGGGTCCGGCGAGAGCCCCGCAAGCCTTCTGGAGTCCGTTGATGCAGACCGCCTACATTCCCGTTCCCAAGCCGCCCAAGGCGCAGCCCGCGCCCGCCTGGAGCAGCGCCGCCGTGATGGAGCTTTACGCCCTGCCGTTCATGGACCTGGTGTTCCGCGCCCAGCAGACGCACCGCGCCCACTTCGACCCCAACGGCATCCAGCTGTCGAGCCTGCTGTCGATCAAGACCGGCGGCTGTCCCGAGGACTGCGGCTATTGCTCGCAGTCGTCGCGCTACGACACCGGCCTGGAAGCGGAAAAGCTGATGCCGCTGGACGAGGTGCTGGCCGCCGCCCGCGCCGCCCAGGCAGGCGGCGCCCAGCGCTTCTGCATGGGCGCCGCCTGGCGTAGCCCCAAGCCGCACCACCTGGAGGCCGTGGCCGAGATGGTCAGCGCGGTCAAGGCGCTCGGCCTGGAGACCTGCGTCACGCTCGGCATGCTGCGCGAGGGCCAGGCCGAACAGCTCAAGCAGGCCGGTCTGGACTACTACAACCACAACCTGGACACCTCGCCCGAGTTCTACGGCAAGATCGTCACCACCCGCACCTACCAGGACCGCCTCGACACGCTGGACCGCGTGCGCGACGCCGGCATCAACGTCTGCTGCGGCGGCATCGTCGGCATGGGCGAATCGCGCCAGGAGCGCGCCGGCCTGATCGCGCAGCTGGCCAACATGGAGCCCTACCCCGAGTCGGTGCCGATCAACAACCTGATGCGGGTGGAAGGCACGCCGCTGGCCGACGTCGAGCCGCTCGATCCGTTCGAGTTCGTGCGCACCATCGCGGTGGCGCGCATCACCATGCCGCGCGCCATGGTGCGCCTGTCGGCCGGCCGCGAGGCCATGGACGACGCCATGCAGGCGCTGTGCTTCATGGCCGGCGCCAACTCGATGTTCTACGGCGACGTGCTGCTGACCACCGGCAATCCGCGCATGGAGGCCGACCAGCGCCTGCTGCAACGCCTGGGCATGCGCATCGACGCCGGCCAGCACAACCCCCACCACGCGCACCAGGATCTCTCGGCGTGACGCTGAGCCCCGGCCTGTTCTACCTGCTGGCCAGCGTCGTCTGCAGCGTCGCCGTGGCGGCGATGCTGAAGCTGGCGCGGCGCTGGCAGGTGGACGTGCGCCAGGCCATCATGGTCAACCACGCGGTCGCCGCCCTGCTCTGCTGGACGGTGCTGCGGCCAGACCCGGCCACGCTGCTGACGCCGCAGACGCCGTGGCTGGTGCTGGTGGCGCTGGGCCTGCTGCTGCCCAGCGGCTTCATGGCGATGGCGCTGGCCGTGCGCCATGCCGGCGTGGTGCGCAGCGACGCGGCGCAGCGGCTGTCGCTGTTCATCCCGCTGCTGGCGGCGTTCCTGCTGTTCGGCGAGCCGGTCAGCGGCCGCAAGCTGGGCGCGATCGCGCTGGCCTTCGCCGCGCTGTTCTGCCTGCTGCGGCGGCCGGCCGCCCTGCCCGCGGCGCAGGCGCCCGAGACGGACGCCGCCGCGCGCCGCGCGCTGTGGCTGTGGCCGTTGGCGGTCTGGGTGACCTATGGCGTGGTCGACATCCTGTTCAAGCAGGTGGCGCGCGCCGGCACCGCCTTCGCCAGCGGCCTGCTGCTGGCCTTCGCGCTGGCCAGCGCGCTGATGCTGCTCTACCTGCTGTGGCGCCGCGCCGCCTGGGCGCCGCGCCATCTGGCGGCGGGCGTGGCGCTGGGCGTGGTGAACTTCGGCAATATCCTCACCTACATCCGCGCCCACCAGGCGCTGCCCGAGCATCCCGCGCTGGTGTTCGCGTCCATGAACATGGGCGTGATCACGCTGGGCACGCTGGTCGGAGCGCTGGTGTTCCGCGAGCCCCTGACGCGCCTGAACGGCGCGGGCCTGGCGCTGGCCCTGGGGGCCATCCTGCTGATGACCCCGTGGTGACGGGCGCCGGCGCTCAGGTGCCGGTGCGGGGCTGTCGCGCCGCCTGATCCTCGGCGTCGGGCTCGGCCGGCGCCGGTTCGGCCGCGGCGGTCATGGCCGCGATGGGAGGATCCACCGCCCCGGCGCCTTCCACCGGCGCCGTGGCCGGCGCGGCCGAGGGGTCCGGCTGCACCATCTCGATGCCGATATCGTTTTCCACATCCACCCGCGGGTCGAGCACGGCGGCGGCCGGCGAGCTTTGCAGCGTGTCCGGCATCGGCACGAAATGCACCGGCGCTTCCTCGACCTGGTGGGCGCCGGTGACGCGCGTCGGGCGCACCTGCCACACCAGGATCAGCGCGCAGGCCGAGATGAAGACGTAATACATGCTGGGGCCGGCCAGCGACATCAAGAGGCCCGCGATCATCGGGCCGACACAGGCGCCGACGCCGTAGGTCATGAGCAGCACCGCCGACAGGCTGACGCGGCGCTCGGATTCGACGTGATCGTTGGCGAAGGCGGCGCCCAGCGGATACAGGGTGAACTGCAGGATGCCGAAGACGCAGGACATGGCCACCAGCGCCCAATAGGGCAAGGTCAGCCAGCCCCACATGACGGTCGGCAAGATCACCAGCAACAGCGCATTGAAGCGGATCAGGCCGGCGCGGTTGATGCGGTCGGACAGCCAGCCCATGGGCCATTGCGACAGCAGCCCGGCGGTGACGGCGGCGGCCACGAACACGGCGGCCTGCGAGGTCGTCAGGCCGTGCTTGGCGCCGTACACGGCCGCCAGGCCGTAGAAGGCGCCGGACAGGTTGCCGGCCACGAACAGCACCGTCATGGACAGCGGCACGCGGCGCATGAAGAAGCGGATGTCGAGCGCGGCCGGCAGCGGCGTGGGCGGGTGCGAGCGGGCCGTGACGGCGATCGGCACCAGGCACAGCACCAGGCACATGGCCACCAGGGTCAGCGGCCGCAGGTCGAGCGTGGCGTAGGCGGTCAGGGCCAACTGGCCCAGCACGGTGCCCAGGCCGGACACCACCATGTAGACGGAGAACACGCGCCCGCGCTGGTGGTTTTCGGTTTGTTCGTTGAGCCAGCTTTCGATGACCATGAACTCGGTCACCATGACGATGCCGGAGATGACGCGGAACACCAGCCACAGCGGCATGGAGTCGACCAGCGTCTGCGCCAGGATCATGCTGGTGGCGACGGCGGCACAGGCGACGAAGGCGCGGATGTGGCCGACGCGGATGATGAGCTTGTGTCCCAATCGCGCGCCGCAGACCAGGCCCAGGTAGTAGCCGGCGATCAGGGTGCCGATCCAGACCTCGCTGACGGACTGCGCGGTCAGCCTCAACCCCATGTAGGTGTTGAACAGGCCGGTGCCGATGAGCATCAGCAGGGTCGCGAAATACAGCGACGAGAAAGAAGAGATGGTTGCGAGCATGGCGTCTGGCTACCCCTGCCGGGGAGTAGCGACGCGGGCCGCCAGGGCGGCCCGCGCATTGAGCGATGAAACAGGGACTGCGCGGGGGGAAATCAGGCTTGCGACAGCAGGGTCGCGGCGTCGCTGACTTCGAACTTGCCGGGGCCTTCGACGTTCAGGTGCTTGACCACGCCGTCGACGATCAGGGCCGAGTAGCGCTGCGAGCGCACGCCCATGCCGCGCTGGATCAGGTCCAGCTCCAGGCCCAGGGCCTTGGTCCACAGGGCGGAACCGTCGGCCAGCATGCGGACCTTGCCGTCGGTCTTCTGTTCGCGGCCCCAGGCGCCCATGACGAAGGCGTCGTTGACGGACACGCACCAGATTTCATCCACGCCCTTGGCCTTGAGGGCGGCGGCCTGCTCGACGTAGCCGGGCAGGTGCTTGGCCGAGCAGGTCGGCGTGAAGGCGCCGGGCAGCGCGAACAGGGCGATGGTCTTGCCGCGGGTCAGGTCGGCGACCTGGAAGGCGTTGGGGCCCAGCGAGCAGCCTTCGCTTTCGGTTTCGATGAATTCGGTCAGGGTGCCGTCGGGCACGCGATCGCCGACTTTGATGCTCATGGGGAATCTCCAGTGTTGGGGGTGTTGCATTGGGGCGGATGTGCCCCACAGCCCTCATCATAGTTCGTGTCTGTTGCGCTTGCTGGCCCGGCGGACAGATCGGGAAAAAAACCCGCACAGTCTGAAACGACTCCATACGCGAGGCGGCATGGGGATCGTTGCCATAATGTGGGCGTGTTCAATGCCCGGGCGCGATGGCCGCGCGCGGGCGCTTTGCGGAGACAAACCGATGCGCAAGATGCTGATCGGCCTGGCCTGGACGATGGCCCTGGCCACCCCGGCCTGGGCCGCGCCCGACGCGGCCGAGCAGGCCCAGTTCGAATCCTTCGTGGTGGCGGCGGGCGCCTCCAACGGCGCGGCGCGATCGTGCGGCGCGTCCGAACCCGACCTGGCGCAGCACCAGGCGACCTCGCGCAAGAACCTGGAACGGTATGCCAAGGAATACGGGTTCTCGGCGGCGGGCTATGACGGGCTTTACGAGAAGGGGCTCGCGGACGGGACGCGGATGATGGAGGAGATGAAGCGTTCCGGGGTCGACGGGTGCCGGGGGGTGCTGGGGAGTTTTCAGAATGAGCGGGTGATTTCTTATGAGGATATGAAGGCGGCGTTGGCTGAGGTTAGTGATGGGTTGCCGGGGGAGAGTGCGGAGAAGTGATCGCTTTTTTTTGGGCGGGGATTTGAGTTCTTGAGCCGCCCGGCGGGACGGCGCAGGCGGAGGGCGGGGCTACGATTGCGGTCCGGAGCGTTCGCTCCGGACTTCCCCGTCCTCAACCTCGTCCGCCTTCGGCTCCCTACGGTTTCCGTCGGGCGCATCTACACGCCCCGCCCTCCGCCTGCGCCGTCCCGCCGGGCTCATGATGTCTTGGTTCCCGCGTTGCTGGGGCGAGAGGGGTGCTTGGCGTGGTTGGCCACGTCAACGGGGGGGTGGGAGGGGTTTGCGGGGCCCGCCAAAAGGCGGCCGCGCGGGCGGCCTTTTTTGGCTTACGCGGGGTCTTGCAGGCCAGGATGAACGCTGCGCGCGTGGGCAGGCTTGGTTTTGGAGCTTGTGGGCGACGTGGCTTTGGAGCTTGTGGGCGACGTGGCTTTGGAGCTTGTGGAATTGGCTTTGGAGCTTTTGGGCGACTGGCTTTGAAACTGCGTCGCGCGTTCACGTTCCCGTGCGACATGAAGGGTCGCGGCGCTTGACCTGTATCTCCCTCGTGCCGCACCCTCCAGCCGCGCGCAGCGCCGCTCTCACGACGCACCGCTAAAGCGTATGCCAGGACCGGCTGCCCGCGCAGCCGGTCCTGGCGGGCGACGCAAACTCTCTCCCCTCCCTCCGCCCGAGCGGCCTCACCCATGCAGATGTCGGTAGCCCCTGGCGGCGGTCGGGCAGGCGGGGCGCAACCTCGATGCGCCCGAGGGAATCTGAAGGCAGTCGCCGAAGGCGACAACGAAGATGACAACGGGGCAGTCCGGAGCGAACGCTCCGGACCGCAATCGTGGGCGCGCCCCGCCTGCCCGACCGCCGCCAGGGGCGGCCTACGAAGAACAACCGTAACGCCTCACCCACCCAACCCATTCTGCTTGAACCAGTCAAGCATCCTCTGCCAAGCCTGCTCCGCCTCGGCCTTGCGGTAACTCGGCCGATAGTCGGCGTGGAAGGCGTGAGGGGCTTCGGGGTAGACGTCGATGCGGGAGGCCTTGGCGGCGGCGGGCCCCTTGGCGAGTTCGATGCGCATCTTGTCGACGTCGGTCAGGGGGATGCCGGCGTCCTTGCCGCCGTAGGCGCCCAGGACCGGGGCCTTGAGGTCGTTGACCAGGCTCAGGACCGACTTGGGCTTGAGTTCGCTCGGGTCGCCGCCCAACTGGCCGTACCAGGCGGCGCCGGCCTTGAGCTTGGGGTTGTGGGCGGCGTAGAGCCAGACCTGGCGGCCGCCCCAGCAGAAGCCGAGGATGCCGAGCTTGTCGTCGCTGCCGCCGTTGGCGGCGGCCCAGGCGACGGTGGCGTCGAGGTCGCCCTGCACCTGCTTGTCGGGCACCTTGCTGATGATCTCGGCCTGCAGCTTGGGAATCTCGGTGTACTTGGACGGATCGCCCTGGCGCGCGAACAGCTCGGGCGCGATGGCCAGGTAGCCCAGGTGGGCCAGGCGGCGGCAGACGTCCTGGATGTACTCGTGCACGCCGAAGATCTCCGACACCACCAGCAGCGTCGGCAGGTTCTTCTTGCCGGCGGGCGCGGCGCGGTAGGCGGGCATCTTGCCGTCGGTGGTGGGAATGTCCACCTTGCCGGCGGTCAGGCCGTTGGCGTCGGTCTTGATGGCGGTCTGGGCCACGGCGGGGCCGGCGGCCAGCGAGAAGCCGGCCGCGACGGTGGTGGCGATGAAGCCGCGCCGGTCCAGTTTGAGGGGCGGCAGCAGGCTGTCGAAATGCGCGTCCTGGTCTTTCATCATGCATCTCCGGGCAAAGGACGGCCGCCGGACGCGGGCGCGTCCTGGCGGGCCGCCGGGTTCACTTCAGGGAGAAGTCCACGCGCGAGGGCAAGCCCTCGTCCTTGATGCCATCGGCGTCCAGTTGCGGGGCAACGATGAACACGCGATCCGCGAGTCCTTCCTGGGCTTGCAGCTTCTCATACACCGCTTGCGCGCGCGCGTCGGCCAGTTGGCGCAACTGCTCGTCGCCCACCGGGGCCGCGGCGCGCAGCATCTCCTCCATCTGTTGCGGCGGCACGGACTTGGCCATGCCGATGAAATTGCGCGGCTTGTCCTTGATGTCCGTGTCGTCGTAGACCTTTTCCAGGTACTTGGCGCGCTCGGCGCCCGAGACCTCGACGCCGGCCGGATTCGGCTTCTTGCCGCGCGGGGCGACGTCGCGGGCCTTGGCCAGGCGGATCTGGGCATCGACCCAGGCCTGGCGCAGGCCGTCCAGGTCGGTCTTGGGATCGGCGCGGCCGCTCAGGTCCATCTTGAGCGCGGGGCGGTCCACCAGGGCCTTGGTCAGGGTCTCGATGCGCTGTTGCGTATCCTCGGTGAGCACGGCGCTGCCGGGCGCGAATTCCACGTACGACAGCTCCTCGCCGCCGCCGAAGGCCGACGCCAGCAGGCTGAAGGGCGAGGTGACGGCCTTGACCACCAGGTTCAGCAGCACCCGCACGACGATGCCGCCGACCGAGAACTCGGGATCGTCGAGCGACCCGGAGATCGGCAGGTTGATGTCGATGTTGCCGCGCGAGTCCTTCAGCAGGGCCACGGCCAGCAGCACCGGCAGCTTGGTGGCGTCGGGGCTGTTGGTCTTGTCGCCGAAGGTGAGCTGGTTCAGCACCACGTGGTTGGTGGCCTGCAGCGCGCGGTCCTTGATCTTGTATTCCAGGTCGACCGACAGCTTGCCGCGCTTGATCGGATAGCCGACGCACTTGGCCGAATAGGTGTTGAAGCGCGGCAGGTCCACGCCCTTGGCCGAGGCCTTCAGGTCGAGCGACAGGAACTTGGAGAACGGCTGCACCACGCCGCTGATCGACAGGGGCGCGGTGGTGTAGACGCGGCCGGTGACCTTGACCTTGGCGGGCTGCGGGTTGGTGGACGACACGGCCGTGATGGAGCCGTCGATGCTGGACAGCTCGGCCACGTAGTTGGGCTTGACGAAGCGGTCGGTGAAGGTCATGCGGCCGCGCGTCAGGGTGACGCTGTTGAGCGAGATGTCGGGCATGCCGCCGCCCTTGGCCGCGGGCGCCGGCGCTTCGGCGCGCCGGCCGGGGGTCTGCGTGTCCTGGGTGATGGAGCCGCCGGCCTGGCCGGGCGCGGCCACCAGGTCCATGACGTTCAGGCGGCCCTGGGCGTTCAACAGGATGCGGCCGTAGAAGTCATCGAGCGCGAAGTCGCCCAGGCCGGCCACGATCTTCTCGCCGGCCACCGCAATGTTCATGCCGGAAAAGCCCAGGCGCTTCCAGTTGAGGAAGTCGTCCTTGTTGACGCGGTCCTGCAGGTCGACGTCCGTGACCTCGACGCCGCCCTTCCAGCCGGCCTTCATCGGCGCGCTGCCGTTGGCCGCCGCGAACTCGGCGTCGCCCTTGGCGCCCAGCGTGATGGCGCGCACGGTGGCGTTCAGGCTGGAAGCGAAGTATGGCGCGAACGACGCGACGTTCAGGCCGGACAGGTCGACCGAGGTCTTGAGCGTGAGCGGTTGCGGCGTGAAGGCGCCCTTCAGGTCGAGCTTGCCGCCGCCCTGGATGCCGGCCGCGGCCAGCGTGAAGTTGCTGGCGCCCGGGCCCATGGCCAGGCGGTCGGCGGTGACGACCAGTTGCTGCAGCGCCACGTCGAGCGCGGGGTTCAGGGTTTCATCGCGCGCCTTGAATTGCGCCAGCTCGGCGCGCACGCCCGTGGCGGACGCATCGATGACGCCGTTCTTGTCCAGCACGTGCACCTGCGCGGTCAGCCCGAGGCGGCCGTCCTGCAACAGGATCGGCGACAGGCTGCGCACGGCCGGCGCGAACGGCGCCAGCGCGACGTTGCCCATGCGCACCGCCAGTTCCAGCGACAGCGGCTGCAGCACCAGCGGGCCCTTGGCGCGGATCCAGCCGCCATCGGTGCTGTTGTCCACGGTCAGCCAGAGATTGATGGGTTCGCCCTTGACCTGCGGCAGCGCCACGCCTTCGACGGTGACGGCCAGGCCGGTCAGGGTGTAGTCGAGTTTGCTGATGGCGTCGGTGACGTAGAGCTCGCCTTCGTGGATGTTGAAGGCGTCCAGCGTCACCTTCCATTCGGCCGGCGCGGCGGGCTTGGGCGGGGTGTCGGCGGCGGGCGGCGTGTCGGGAGTGGCGCCCGCAGGGGCAGGCTTGGCGGCCTGGGCGGGATCGGTCGCGGCAGGCTTGGCGGCCTGGGCAGGATCCGCCGTCGCCGGGACCGCGGGATTCGCGGCGGGCGCGCCCTGCTGCGTCCCCAGCTTGGCGGCGGTCGTCGCGGCGGGTTGGGCCGCCGGCGCCGGACCGCCCAGCTGCTTGAGCTTGTCGACCACGTCCTGCCAGTTCAAATGCTGGTTGCTGTAGCGGCGCGCGTACACCTGCGGCGCCCACAGGCCGACGTCGCCGACATAGACCTGGCGCGCGATCGGTTCGAGTTCGAGGCGGCTGACGGTCAGCGCGCTCCAGGCCGCCAGGCTCTCGCCGGCGCTGTCGCGCAGGTCGAACTGGCGCAGGCCCAGGTCGCCGACCACGCGGATCTTGGGCGGCGCGTCCTTGGGCTGCTCGAACACGATCTGCAGGTTCGAGTCGAGCAGCGCGCGCTCGAGCTTGAACGGCAACGGCATGGGCCAGACGTCGGCCCATTTTTCCAGTTGCAGGCCGGTGAAGGCGACCCGCAGCGTCGACGACGGCACCTTGTCGAAGGGCCGCGCCACGCCGGTCAGGTCGAACGGGCTGCCGTTGATGCGCAGGTGCAGGCGCGGCTGCACGTCGATGTCGGTGGCGTAGCCGAAGGTGGAGATGAACGGCACGCCCACGGCCAGCTCGTCGATCACCTGCTTGCGGCCGGTGACCTTGTCGTCCAGCGTCACGACGCCGCCCTCGATCACCATGTTGTTCAGCGAGAAGCGCGGCAGGCCCTCATCGGGCTTGGGCGGCTCGTCGGGCTTGGCGGCCGTCATCTCGGCCACGCGCTGCTGCACGTCGGAGAAGTTGAAGCGGGTGACGTCCTCGCGCACGATCGACAGCGTGGGCGAACGCAGGGTGAAGCGGTCGACCACCGGCGCGAACCAGAACAGCGAGGACCAGGCGGCGCTGACGTTCACTTCCGAGGCCGTGAACAGCGGCGTCTGCGAGCCGGGCTGGGCCACGGCGAGATCGCGCGCGCGCACGGTCAAGGTGAAGGGATTGAAGGTGATCTTGCCGACGGCGACGTCGCGGCCCAGCATCTTGGCCACGTCCTGGGTCAGCACGTTGTGCAGGACCTTGGGCACTTGCCACGCCGCGATGCCACAGAGGATCAGCGCCACGGCCACGACGCCCAAGAGGATCTTGCCTAAGCGGCGGGTGAACCGGAACTTGGGCATCCGCAAGGGCATTGTGCGTCTCCTGGTACGAATTGAAGGCCATTATCGCGTCCTTCGAGCAAATTGGGGGGGCTTTTTGCAGCGGGCCGCCAAAAGCGAAAAAGCCCCCGCAGGGGCGCAAGAACAGGCGAACCGCGGCGGGCTTATCTTTCCTCAAGGCGCGGCCGGCGGCGGCTCGTCTATCATAGGCGTATCAGCGGCCCGCCACGGCCTGCCGGGACCGCTCTTTTCAATCATTAACAATTCTCGATCCCGATTCCCATGTCCACGCCCGCCCCCACCTTGAGTCACCTGGATGAAGCCGGCCAGGTCCGCATGGTCGATGTCATCGGCAAGACCGACACCGAACGCGTGGCCGTCGCCGCCGCCAGCATCCGCATGAACGCCGTCGCCTACGGCCTGCTGACGCAGCCGGGCCAGGGCAAGGGCGAGGTGCTCAACACCGCGCGCGTCGCCGCCATCCTGGCGGCCAAGCGCTGTGCCGAGCTCATCCCCCTGTGCCACAGCCTGCCGCTGTCGTTCGTCGGCGTCGAATTCGCGCTGGACGACGACGCGCACTGCATCGACATCCTGGCCACCTGCCGCACCAGCTACAAGACCGGTGTCGAAATGGAAGCCATGACCGCGTGCAGCGTCGCCGCGCTGACCATCTATGACATGTGCAAGGCGGCCGACAAGGGCATCGTCATCGAACACGTACGCCTGAAGTACAAGGCGGGAGGCAAAAGCGGTGAATGGCGCAACGATTAATCTTCTGTACTTCGCCCGCGTCGCCGAACTGGTCGGCAAGCGCTCCGAGGCCTGGCCGCTGGACGGCGAGTCCACCGGCGCGCAACTGCTGGCCGCGCTCGGCGAACGCTATCCGCAGCTGGCCCCGGCCGGCCGCCTGAAGCTGGCCATCAACCAGACCCACGCCAAGCCGTCGGCGCCGATACGCGCCGGCGACGAGGTGGCGGTGTTCGAACCCGTCACTGGAGGCTGAGCGCCATGGTCATCGTGCAGGAAGCCGACTTCGACGGCGCCGCGCTCACCGCCGCCCTGCGCGCCAGCGCCGGGCCGGGCGTGGGCGGCATCGTCACCTTCGTGGGCTACGTGCGCGACTACGCGCCGGACACGCCCACCGACACGCTCTACCTGGAACACTACCCCGGCATGTGCGAGCGCGAGCTCGAGGACATCGCCGCCACCGCCCGCGCGCGCTGGAACCTGGACGGCACGGTGATCGTGCACCGGGTCGGCGCGCTGACGCGCAATGCCCAGATCGTGTTCGTGGCCGCGGCCAGCGCCCATCGCGGCGACGCCTTCCGCGGCTGCGAATTCATCATCGACGCGCTCAAGACCCGCGCGCCCTTCTGGAAGCGCGAAACCCTGGCGGGTGGCGACAGCTTCTGGGTGGAACAACGCCAATCCGACCAGGACCGCACGCAGTCCTGGGACGCCGACACCCCGCCCCCCAAGGAGACTCCATGAACGACGCCTCCCCCGTTTCGCTGGCCTGCGCCGTGCTGACGGTCAGCGACACCCGCAGCGCCGGCGACGACACGTCCGGCAACCTGCTGGCCAACAGCCTGGCGCAGGCCGGCCACCAATGCGTGCGGCGCGACATCTCCAAGGACAACGTCTACCAGATCCGCCGCGTCATCAGCGACTGGATCGCCGACCCCGAAGTGCAGGTCATCCTGACCACGGGCGGCACCGGCTTCTCCCACGCCGACCACGTGCCGCAGGCCATCCTGCCGCTGCTGGACCGCGAGATCCCCGGCTTCGGCGAACTGTTCCGCCAGCTCTCCTACGAGGAAATCGGCAGCTCGACCATCCAGTCGCGCGCCTTCGCCGGCTCGGCCAACCGGACCCTGCTGTTCTGCCTGCCCGGTTCCAACAACGCCTGCGAGACCGCCTGGAACCGCATCATCCGCGAACAACTGGACAGCGGCCACCGCCCCTGCAATTTCGCCACGCACCTCCAACCCCGCGACCAAGACCACTGACGCCCATGCTGGATTTCGACCAAGCCCAGACCCTGCTGGCCAACGCCGCCGCCCCCCTCG
>NZ_CYTY01000014.1:20612-32317 GCF_001298995.1 Achromobacter sp. 2789STDY5608615 | reverse complement strand
TTCCCGCGGGCGCCGACGTGGTGGTGATGCAGGAAGACACGCACGAAGCCGACGAACAGGTCGAGATCACGCGCGAGCCGCGCCCCGGCCAGCACATCCGCCAGCGCGGCGAAGACACCCTGGCCGGCGCCCCGCTGCTGGCCGCCGGCACGCAGCTGCAGGCCGCCCACGTGGCGCTGCTGGCCTCGCAGGGTCTGGCCAGCGTGCCGGTCTACGGCCGCCTGCGGGTCGGCATCCTGACCACCGGCGACGAACTGGTGCCGCCCGGCGGCGCGCGCGAGACGGCGCAGATCTACAACTCCAACGGCCCGATGCTGGCGGCGCTGGTGCGCGGCATGGCCGCCGAACCGGCCAAGGTGCTGCATGCGCGCGACACCGAGGACGACCTGCGCGCCGCCTTCCAGGCGCTGTTGGCCGAGTGCGATCTGGTGCTGAGCGTGGGCGGCGTGTCCGTCGGCGAACGCGACCTGGTCAAGCCGGCGCTGGCCGCGCTGGGCGGCGAGCTGTCGCTGTGGAAGGTGCGCATGAAGCCGGGCAAGCCGGTGGCGCTGGCCATGATCGGCGACAAGCCGGTGGTCAGCCTGCCGGGCAATCCGGTGTCGGCCTACGCGGTGTTCGCCATGCTGGTGTCGCCGCTGGTGCGCCGCATGCAAGGCCGCGAGGAACTGTTCCCGCCGGTCAGCCGGCTGCCGCTGCGCACCGAGCATCCGCGCCAGGACAGCCGCGAGGAATTCCTGCGGGTGCAGCGCCGCGCCGCCGATGACGGCAACGCCGAGCTGGTGCCTTATGGCCACCAGGGTTCCGGGGTGATCAGTTCATTGCCGTGGTCGACGGGGCTGGCGCGCCTGCCGGCCGACGTGCAGGTGCAGGACCGCGACCGCGTGCCCTACTACGACCTGCGTCACTGGCTGGCGTAGCGCTCGGCCGCCGCCAGCTCCTCGGGCGTGTTCAGGTTCATGAACGCGCCGGGCGTGTCATCAAACGGCGCGCCCACGCCTCCCACCCGCGACTGCCACAGGCCGACCTTGCGTTCGCCGGCCGCCAGGTAGTCGCGCAACGCCGGCAACAGCGACGTGCGCAGCGCCATGCAGGCCGGATGGCGCTGGCCGCCGGCCAGCGCGTAGGCCAGCGGCGCGCCCGCCGCTTGCGCCGCCGCGATCAGGCGCCGGGCCAGGTCGGCCGGCAGGAACGGCGTGTCGCACGGCGCCACCACCAGCCACTCGCACGGCGCAGCCGCCGCCAGGCCCGCGGCAAGGCCCGCCAGCGGCCCCTGCCAGGCGCCCAACTCGTCGGTATCGTCGGCCACCACCCGGCCATAGCGGGCGTAGGTCTCTGCATTACGGTTGGCGCTGAGGATCAACGGCCCGACCTGCGGCGCCAGGCGCCGCGCCACGTGCGCCACCAGCGGTTCGCCGCGCAGCAAGACCAGGCCCTTGTCGCTGCCCTGCATGCGCGAGCCCTGGCCGCCGGCCAGGATCAGGCCGGCCACCTGCCGCCGGTCGAACGCGGTCAAGGTCTCAGCCACCGATGTAGCTCATCTCGACTTTGCGGGCCGGGTCGGCCATGTTGCGGCCGCGCTGTTCGGAATAGTTGTCGCCCCGGGCGGCCCAGATGCCCGTGAGGATGGCGGCCAGCTCGTCGTCGCTGGCGCCGCCACGCAGCGGCGCGCGCAGGTCGTGGCCTTCGTGGCCGAACAGGCACAGGAACAGCTTGCCTTCCGGCGACAGGCGCGCGCGCGTACAGCCGCCACAGAAGGCATGGGTGACGCTGGAGATGACGCCGATCTCGCCGGCGCCGTCGCGATAGCGCCAGCGTTCGGCGACGCGGCCCATGCCGTCGGTGGAGATCGGTTCGAGCGGATAGGCCGCGCCGATGCGCGCCAGTATTTCCTCGCTGGGCACCACTTCGGTCAGATTCCAGCCGTTGGTGTTGCCCACGTCCATGTATTCGATGAAGCGCAGGATGTGGCCGCTGCCGCGGAAGCGCTCGGCCATCGGCAGGATCTGCGCGTCGTTCAGGCCGCGCCGCACCACCATGTTGACCTTGACGGGCGCCAGCCCGGCCGCGGCGGCGGCGTCGATGCCGCGCAGCACGTCGTCGGGCGTGAAGCCGCTGTCGCTCATGTCCTGGAACATGCTGGCGTCCAGCGCGTCGAGGCTGACCGTGACGCGCTTCAGCCCCGCGTCCTTGAGCACCGCGGCCTTGCGTTCGAGCAGGCTGCCGTTGGTGGTGAGGGTGAGTTCCAGCGGGTGGCCGGCGGGCGTGCGCAGCCCCGACAACAGGCCCACCAGGTTTTCCACATGCTTGCGCAGCAGCGGTTCGCCGCCGGTCAGGCGGATCTTCTCGACGCCCAGGCGGGTGAAGACGCCGGCCAGCCGCGTGATTTCCTCGAACGACAGCAGGTCGGAATGGCGCATGAAGGCGTAGCTGGTGTCGAACACCTCGCGCGGCATGCAATAGGTACAGCGGAAATTGCAGCGATCGGTGACCGAGATGCGCAGATCGCGCAGCGGCCGCGCGCGCCGGTCGAGCGCGGGCTGGCCCGCGACCGGCGGCGCGACAGGCGCCGGACGGTCGGTGCGGCGATCAGCCAGGAGGATCACTTTGCTCATGGGAACAATCATAGCCCGGCGCCCGTGGCGGCGCGCCTAGGAAAATGCCTCTTCAAGGGTCTGCAGGCGGCCGGTATCGCGGGCGTCGTAGCCGATCAGCTGGCTGACGTAACCGACGTAATCGGCGCTGCGCATGATGGACAGCAGGTCGCGCATGGCGGGCGTCTCCAGCGCGCTCTTGCGGATGGCGAAGAAATAGCGCTCGCGCACCAGCGGGATGAAATCCAGGCCGAAGCGGCAGGCGGCGGTTTCCACGCCGACGCCGGTGTCGGCCATGCCGCTGGCGATGTGGGCGGCGATCGCCATGTGGGTGAATTCGTTGGTCTCGTAGCCCTGCACCTCGCTGATCGAGACGCCGGCGCGCTGCAGCATCAGCCCGACCAGGTAGCGCGTGCTGGAACCGATCTGGCGGTTGACGAAACGCACGTCCTGGCGCGCCAGGTCGGTCATGCCACGGATCCGCTTGGGGTTGCCGGCCATGACGAACAGCCCGGTATTGCGCACCGCCAGGTGGATCAGCAGGTACTCGTCGGCGTGCAGCCACTGCGCGTAGCGGTCCATGATGGGCGCCTCGAAGTCGCCCAGCGGCACCTGGAAGCCCGCCAGGTCGCACTCGTGCCGTTCCAGCGAGGCCAGGGCCTCGATCGCGGTGCGGTAGCGCAGCTCCAGCCCGGGCTTGCGTCCCCCCATGTGTTCCATCAGCGATTCCACCGCGAAGCCGTGGCTGGCATGCAGCCGCAGGTGCGGATCGTTTTCCGGCAGCAGCCGCGCCAGTTCCTCCTGCAGTTCGGAAGCCAGGCTGTCGAGCGTGGGCATCAGGCGCGCCTCGATGCGGCGGTTGGCCCACAGCAGGCGCTGCGCGAAGGCCGACAACTGCGTGCCCTGGCGGCGGTTGGTGATCAGCAGCTGGGTGCCGAAGATGCCCTCGAAGCGGCGCAGCACGCCCCAGGCGTGCCGGTACGACAGGCCGCAGGCGCGACAAGCGCCGGCGATGTTGCCGGTGGCGTCGATGGCGGCCAGCAGCGCGAGCATGTCCTGCAGCGGCACGGGGTCGCCGTCGTCTCCGCCCAAGGTCCATTGCGGCCGCAGGCCGATTCGGAACTTATATGTCATTTATTTCTTATTGAAGGCGATTAATTACCTGTTTAGAGTACACAAATAACGCGGGGCATGGAAAGTTTATATGTTTTTCTTTGCATATAAATCGACCTGACTTCCCATCGCAACAGAACCCCCTCCCTACGGGGTCCCAGCACTACTGGAGGAGACCGCCATGCGTCAGCGCGAGGCAAAATCCGATCTGGCTTCCACCGGCGGCGCCCGTGGCGGCCCCATGGCCCTGGACGCCGCCCAGGCGTCCGCCAGCCCCGCGGTGGCGGCCACCGCCCGCATCCTGGCCCGGCTGAAGGATCAGCCCGGCCCGCTGCTGCCGGTGCTGCACGCGGTCCAGCATGAACTGGGCTGTATTCCGGCCGAGGCGGTGCAGACCATCGCCGAGGCCCTGAACCTGTCCCGCGCCGAAGTCCATGGCGTCATCACCTTCTATCCCCACTTCCGCGGCGAACCGGCGGCGCGCCATACGCTGGAAGTGTGCCGCGCCGAGGCCTGTCAGGCGATGGGCGGCGAACAGTTGGCCGCCCACGCCCGCCAGGCGCTGGGCTGTGATTTCCACGCCAGCACCGGCGATGGCGATTTCACGCTGGAGCCGGTGTATTGCCTGGGCCTGTGCGCCCAGTCGCCGGCGGTGATGCTGGACGGCCAGCCGCACGCCCGCGTCACGCCCGCCAAGCTCGACCGCCTGCTGCACCGCGCACGGGAGGCCGGCCAATGAGCACCCCCACCCTGATCTACGTGCCGCGCGACGCCGCGGCGCTGGCCATGGACGCCGACGCCGTGGCCGCCGCCATCGAGCTGGCCGCCGACGAGCGCGGCCTGGCCGTGCAGGTGGTGCGCAACGGTTCGCGCGGCCTGCTGTGGCTGGAACCGCTGGTCGAGATATCCACGCCCGAGGGCCGCCTGGCCTACGGGCCGGTGCAGCCCGAGGACGTGCCGGCGCTGTTCGACGCCGGCTGGCTGGCGGGCGGCGAGCATCCGCTGCGCCTGGGCCTGACCGAGGAGATTCCCTATCTCAAGCAGCAGGAACGCCTGACCTTCGCCCGCGTCGGCGTGATCGATCCGCTGTCGCTGCAGGACTACGCCGCCCACGGCGGCCTGCAGGGCCTGAAGCGCGCGCTGGCCATGGAGCCGGCCGCCATCGTCGAGGAGATGGTCACGTCCGGCCTGCGCGGACGCGGCGGCGCGGCCTTTCCCACCGGCATCAAGTGGAAGACCGTGCTGGGCTCGCCGGCCGACCGCAAGTACATCGTCTGCAACGCCGACGAGGGCGATTCGGGCACCTTCGCCGACCGCCTGCTGATGGAAGGCGACCCCTACGTGCTGATCGAGGGCATGACCATCGCCGGCCTGGCGGTGGGCGCGACCTACGGCTACATCTACGTGCGCTCCGAATACCCGCACGCCATCGCCACGCTCGAAGCCGCCATCGACCGGGCGCGCAGCGTCGGCTGGCTGGGCGACGACGTGCACGGCAGCGGCCGCCGCTTCGACCTGGAAGTGCGCAAGGGCGCCGGCGCCTACATCTGCGGCGAGGAAACCTCGCTGCTGGAAAGCATCGAGGGCAAGCGCGGCGTGGTGCGCGCCAAGCCGCCGCTGCCGGCGATCTCGGGCCTGTTCGGCAAGCCCACGGTCATCAACAACGTGATCTCGCTGGCGACGGTGCCGATCATCCTGGCCAAGGGCGCGGCCTACTACCGCGACTACGGCGTGGGCCGCTCGCACGGCACGCTGCCGTTCCAGCTGGCCGGCAACCTCAAGCAGGGCGGGCTGGTGGAAAAGGCCTTCGGCCTGAGCCTGCGCGACCTGCTGTACACCTTCGGCGGCGGCAGCGCCTCCGGCCGGCCGCTGCGCGCGGTGCAGGTCGGCGGGCCGCTGGGCGCCTACCTGCCGGAATCGCAGTGGGACGTGCCGCTGGACTACGAAGCCTATATCCAGATCTCGGCCATGATCGGCCACGGCGGCCTGGTGGCGTTCGACGACAGCGTCGACATGATGCGCATGGCGCGCTACGCCATGGAGTTCTGCGCCATCGAGTCCTGTGGCAAGTGCACGCCCTGCCGCATCGGGTCGACCCGCGGCGTGGAGACCCTGGACAAGATCGCCGCCGGCGGTCCGGGGCGCGAACAGCAGGTGCACCTGCTGCGCGACCTGTGCGACACCATGCTGGGCGGATCGCTGTGCGCGCTGGGGGGGGCATGGCGCCCTACCCGGTGCTGTCCGCGCTGAACCACTTCCCGCAGGACTTCGGCATCGAGTCCTCGCAGTCCGCCGTCCACCCCGCCTGAAGCCGAGACCGCCATGCTAGAAACCGTCATCAAGCGCGACCGCGATCTGGGCACCCCGGCGCGGGTGTCCGAAAAAACCGTCACCCTGACCATCGACGGCCAGGAAATCACCGTGGCCGAAGGCACCTCGCTGATGCGCGCGGCCGCCGAGGCCGGCATCAACATCCCCAAGCTGTGCGCCACTGACAGCCTGGAGCCGTTCGGCTCCTGCCGCCTGTGCCTGGTGCAGATCGAGGGCCGCCGCGGCTATCCCGCCTCGTGCACCACGCCGGCCGAGAACGGCATGGTGGTCTTCACCGAAACGCCCAAGCTGCACGACCTGCGGCGCGGGGTGATGGAGCTGTACATCTCCGACCACCCGCTGGACTGCCTGACCTGCCCGGCCAACGGCGACTGCGAACTGCAGGACATGGCCGGCGTGGTGGGCCTGCGCAACGTGCGCTACGGCTATGACGGCGCCAACCACCTCAAGAGCGAGAAGGACGAGTCCAATCCGTACTTCACCTACGACGCCTCCAAGTGCATCGTCTGCAACCGCTGCGTGCGCGCCTGCGAGGAAACCCAGGGCACCTTCGCGCTGACGATCTCGGGCAAGGGCTTCGAATCGCGCGTGTCGCCGGGGCAGGACCAGCCGTTCCTGGAGAGCGAATGCGTGTCCTGCGGCGCCTGCGTGCAGGCCTGTCCGACCTCGACCCTGCAGGAAAAGACCGTCATCATGATGGGCCAGGCCGAGCATTCGGTGGTCACCACCTGCGCCTATTGCGGCGTGGGCTGCGGCTTCAAGGCCGAGATGAAGGGCCAGGAAGTGGTGCGCATGGTGCCGTGGAAGGACGGCCAGGCCAACCGCGGCCACTCCTGCGTCAAGGGCCGCTTCGCCTGGGGCTACGCCACCCACAAGGAGCGCGTGCTCAAGCCGATGATCCGCAAGCGCATCACCGACTCCTGGCGCGAAGTGTCGTGGGAAGAGGCGATCGATTACGCGGCGTCCGAATTCCGCCGCATCCAGGGCCAGTACGGCCGCGACGCGGTCGGCGGCATCACGTCGTCGCGCTGCACCAACGAGGAAACCTGGCTGGTGCAGAAGCTGGTGCGCGCCGCGTTCGGCACCAACAACGTCGACACCTGCGCCCGCGTGTGCCATTCGCCCACGGGCTACGGGTTGAAGCAGACGCTGGGCGAATCCGCCGGCACCCAGACCTTCGACTCGGTGATGCACACCGACGTGGTCATCGTCATGGGCGCCAATCCGTCCAGCGGCCACCCGGTGTTCGCCTCGCGCCTGAAGCGCCGCCTGCGCCAGGGCGCGCGCCTGATCGTGATCGACCCGCGCCGCATCGAGCTGGTGAGTTCGCCGCACATCAAGGCCGACTTCCACCTGCAGGTGCGGCCCGGCACCAACACCGCGCTGCTGTCGTCGCTGGCCCACGTGATCGCCACCGAAGGCCTGATCGACGAGGCCTTCGTGGCCGAGCGCTGCGAGACCAAGGCGTTCCAGGAATGGCGCGATTTCGTGTCGCTGCCCGAGAATTCGCCCGAAGCCATGGCCGAGATCACCGGCGTACCGGCGCAGGCCGTGCGCGGCGCGGCGCGCCTGTTCGCCACCGGCGGCAACGGCTCGATCTACTACGGCCTGGGCGTGACCGAGCACAGCCAGGGCTCGACCACCGTCATGGCCATCGCCAACCTGGCCATGGCCACCGGCAACGTCGGCCGCGAAGGCGTGGGCGTGAACCCGCTGCGCGGCCAGAACAACGTGCAGGGCTCGTGCGACATGGGTTCGTTCCCGCACGAGCTGCCGGGCTACCGCCACATTTCCGACAACGTGGTGCGGGCGCAGTTCGAGCAGGACTGGGGCGTGACGCTGCAGCCCGAGCCGGGCCTGCGCATTCCCAACATGTTCGAGGCCGCGCTGGGCGGCACTTTCAAGGGCCTGTACTGCCAGGGCGAGGACATCGTGCAGTCCGATCCCAACACGCAGCACGTGGCGGCGTCGCTGGCGGCGATGGAATGCATCGTGGTGCAGGGCCTGTTCCTGAACGAGACCGCCAAGTACGCCCACGTGTTCCTGCCAGGCTCGTCGTTCCTGGAAAAGGACGGCACCTTCACCAACGCCGAGCGCCGCATCTCGCGGGTGCGCAAGGTGATGGAGCCGAAGAACGGCAAGTCCGACTGGGAAGTGACCGTGGCGCTGTCGAACGCGCTGGGCTACCCCATGAACTACCGCCACCCGCGCGAGATCATGGAAGAGATCGCGCGCCTGACGCCGACCTTCAGCGGCGTCAGCTACGAGAAGCTGGACAAGCTCGGCAGCCTGCAATGGCCGTGCAACGACGACGCGCCCGAGGGCACGCCGATCATGCACATCGACGCCTTCGTGCGCGGCAAGGGCAAGTTCATGATCACCAAGTACGTGCCGACGGACGAGCGCAGCACGCGCCGCTTCCCGCTGCTCCTGACCACCGGCCGCATCCTGTCGCAATACAACGTGGGCGCGCAGACGCGCCGCACGCCCAACGTCATGTGGCACAGCGAGGACGTGCTGGAGATCCATCCGCAGGACGCCGAGGACCGCGGCGTCAACGAAGGCGACTGGGTCGGCATCCAGAGCCGCTCGGGCGAGACCGTGCTGCGCGCGACCCTGACCGACCGGGTGCAGCCGGGCGTGGTATACACCACCTTCCACTTCCCCGAGTCCGGCGCCAACGTCGTCACCACCGACAGTTCCGACTGGGCCACCAACTGCCCCGAGTACAAGGTCACGGCGGTGCAGGTCACGCGCGTGTCCCAGCCGTCGGAATGGCAGCGGCAATGGTCGCGTTTCGCGGACATCCAGCAGAAGCTGCTGCGTGAGCGCTCGCGCGAGAACGAAGCCGTGACGTCGGGGAAATAACCCGACAGCCGAGCCCGCCATGGACCACAGCGCCCCTCCCCCTTCCTCCCGCCCCGAGCACGTGGCGGCCCAGGTGACCCGCGTGCGGGCCGGCGCCATCGCGCCCGGCGCCGAAGGCGACAACCTGGCCGAGGAAACGCCGGTGGCGCTGGAGTTCAACGGCATCAGCCACGCCACCATGCTGGCCACGCCGGCCGACCTGGAGGACTTCGCCGTCGGCTTTTCGCTGTCGGAAGGCATCATCGACGGCGTGGCCGACGTGCGCGGCATCGACGTGCTGCCGCAGTGCGACGGCATCGTGGTGCAGATCGAGATTTCCAGCGCCTGCGAGGCGCGGCTGAAATCGCGCCGCCGCGCCATGGCCGGGCGCACCGGCTGCGGGCTGTGCGGCGTCGAGACGCTGCCCGAGGTGCTGCGGCCGGTGGCGCCGGTGCCGGCCGGCGCGCCGCTGCCGGTGGGCGCGGTGCTGCGGGCGATGCGCGACATGCGCGCGCGCCAGGCGCTGCACGACCTGACCGGGGCCACCCACGCCGCCGGCTGGGCCGACGCCAGCGGCGCCGTGGCGCTGGTGCGCGAGGACGTGGGCCGCCACAACGCGCTCGACAAGCTGGTGGGCGCGCTGGCGCGCCAGGGGCTGTCCGCCGCGCACGGCGTGGTGCTGGTGTCCAGCCGCGCCAGTTTCGAGATGGTGCAGAAGACCGCCGCGGCCGGCGTCGGCATCCTGGCGGCGGTGTCGGCCCCCACCGCGCTGGCCGTGCGGCTGGCCGACAGCGCCGGCATCGCGCTGCTGGGCTTTTTGCGCAACGACGACGCCACCCTGTATTCCCACCCTGAACGCATCACTTCGCAGACCTGACACGCATGGAAATCGGCAACCTGATCCGCATGGCCAACCGCATCGGCCAATTCTTCGAAGCCATGCCGCTGCGGCCCGAGGCGGTGGAAGGCGTGGCCAACCATATCCACAAATTCTGGGAGCCCCGCATGCGCAACGAGCTGCTGGACTTCCTGGCCCGGCAGCCCGATGGCGACGCCGGCGAACAACAGTTGCATCCCCTGGTGCTGGAGGCGGTCACGCAGAACCGCGAGCGCCTGACCCCGCTGGCGCGGGTGCCCTGACCGGCGCCAGCGCCACGACCGACCCGCGCGCCGCCAGCCGGCGCGCGAGCGCAGCAAGCTTTACCGCAGCAAAGGGTTCAACAAGAAGCGGCGGGACTGGATTTTTCCAGGCCACGCCGCTATAAAGCCGCACCCCGAGGAGACCTCATGGAAAGCACTGCAACACTCGACCTGCCCGGCGCCAAGCCGGGCTTCCTGGACAAGGAACGCACCATCGCCGGACCGGGTTTTTCCCGCTGGCTGGTACCCCCGGCCGCCCTGGCCATCCACCTGTGCATCGGCATGGCCTATGGCTTCTCGGTGTTCTGGCTGCCGCTGTCCAAGGCGGTCGGCGGCGCCCAGCCGCTGGCCTGCCCGCCCGACATGAGCCTGGTGGCCGAGCTGTTCACCACCAGTTGCGACTGGAAGATCTCCACCATGGGGTGGATGTACACGCTGTTCTTCGTGCTGCTGGGCTGCTCGGCGGCACTGTGGGGCGGCTGGCTGGAACGCGCCGGTCCGCGCAAGGCGGGCGTGGTGTCGGCGCTGTGCTGGTGCGGCGGCCTGGTGATCTCGGCCTTCGGCGTCTACCTGCACCAGATGTGGATGCTGTGGCTCGGCTCCGGCGTGATCGGCGGCATCGGCCTGGGGCTGGGCTACATCTCGCCGGTCAGCACGCTGATCAAGTGGTTCCCGGACCGTCGCGGCATGGCGACCGGCATGGCCATCATGGGCTTCGGCGGCGGCGCCATGATCGGCGCGCCGCTGGCCGACCTGCTGATGCGCCACTTCGCCACGCCCACCTCGCCGGGCGTGTGGCAGACCTTCCTGACCATGGCGCTGGTGTACTTCATCTTCATGATGTCGGGCGCGCTCGGCTACCGCGTGCCGCCCACCGGCTGGAAGCCGGAGGGCTGGACCGCCCCCGCCAAGCACGCCAACAACGCCATGATCACCAAGGGCCACGTGCACGTGAAGCGGGTCTGGGGCGTGCCGCAATTCTGGCTGGTGTGGCTGGTGCTGTGCCTGAACGTGACCGCCGGCATCGGCATCCTGGGCATGGCCTCGCCGCTGCTGCAGGAAGTGTTCGGCGGCGGCCTGATCAACAAGCCGGAACTGGGCTTTGGCCAGCTCGACAAGGCCCAGCTGGCCTCGATCGCCGCCATCGCCGCGGGCTTCACCGGCCTGCTCAGCCTGTTCAACATCGGCGGCCGCTTCTTCTGGGCCAGCCTGTCGGACAAGCTCGGCCGCAAGATGACCTACCTGATCTTCTTCGTGCTGGGCTTCGTGCTGTACGCCTCGATCCCGTGGACCTCGCACATGGGCGCGCTGGCGCTGTTCGTGGCGGCCTTCTGCGTCATCCTGTCGATGTACGGCGGCGGCTTCGCCACGGTGCCGGCCTACCTGGCGGACCTGTTCGGCACGCAGATGGTCGGCGCCATCCACGGCCGCCTGCTGACGGCGTGGTCGGCCGCGGGCATCTTCGGGCCGGTGCTGGTGAACTACATCCGCGAATACCAGCTGTCCATCGGCGTGCCGCGGGCGCAGGTGTATGACATCACCATGTACATCCTGGCGGGCATGCTGGTGCTGGGCTTCCTGTGCAACCTGGCGATCCGCCCGGTGAACCCCAAGTACTTCATGACCGACGAGGAACTGGCGCGCGAGAAGGCCCTGGCGCACGAACGCGCGGCGGCGGCCGAG
>NZ_CYTY01000014.1:13959-20336 GCF_001298995.1 Achromobacter sp. 2789STDY5608615 | reverse complement strand
TGCCCGGAGCGTCCCGTTGACCCAGCCTGAACTGCATTGGACAGAGGGCGAGGCCCCTGACCAGACCCACCACACCGCCCGCTGGCGCTCGGAATCCGGCGCCACGCCGCCCAAGCGCGTGGTGCTGGCCGACGACCGCACCACGGCGGACATGGCCTATCGCCTGGCGTGCGAAGGCGTGGGCCTGCTGTGGCGCGGCGACTTCCAGAACGCGCGCCAGTTGCTGCAGGCCATCACGCGCCGCGTCGACAAGCGCCCGCGCAAGCCGGTGGAAAGCATGCTGGAGGCCTTCAACCAGCATCGGCAAATCCAGTCGCAGCGCGCCCGCATCCTCGGCATGCTGCTGATTCCGTTCGACGCCGGCCACGGCATTTCGCAGCGCCGCGCGCCGGACGCGCGGCAGGCCTGCGAAGAAGCACACGGCCCCGCCGACGAACCGTACGTGGCGTCGCTGCGCGAGCTGCTGGGCCTGATCGGCGCCTTCGAATGGCGCAAGAAGGGCGTGGAGATTCCCGCGCTGGACAACCGCATCCACCCGCACTACGGCGTGTTTTCGCCGCTGCGCGGCGAGTACATCGACCTGGTGGCGCGCACCCCGATGCCGCGCGGCAGCGTGGCCTTCGATATCGGCACCGGCACCGGCGTGCTGGCGGCCGTGCTGGCGCGCCGCGGCGGCAAGCGCGTCATCGCCACCGACATGGACCCGCGGGCGCTGGCCTGCGCCCGCGAAAACCTCGAACGGCTGGGCCTGTCCAGGCAGGTCGAGGTGGTGGAGGCCGACCTGTTCCCCGAAGGCCGGGTCTCGCTGGCCGTGTGCAACCCGCCGTGGCTGCCGGCCCGTCCCAGCTCGCCGGTCGAGCACGCGGTCTACGACCCCGACAGCCGCATGCTGCGCGGCTTCCTGAACGGCCTGCCTGCGCACCTGACGCCCAACGGCGAGGGCTGGCTGATCCTGTCGGACCTGGCCGAACACCTGGGCCTGCGCACCCGCGAGCAATTGCTGGAGATGATCGAGCAGGCCGGCCTGCGCGTGGTCGAGCGCATCGACACGCGGCCCACCCATGGCCGCGCCAAGGATGCCGACGATCCGCTGTACGCGGCCCGCTCGAAGGAAGTCACGTCGCTGTGGCGCCTGGCCGCCGCGGCCTGAGCGCGGGCCGACTGTCTTTCCGGCCATGAAAAAGCCCGGCACCGCGGCCGGGCTTTTTCATGCCCGCCCCGCCGCCACGTTGACGCTGATGGCGATGATGAAGACATTGAAGAAGAAGGCGATGACGCTGTGCATCAGCGCCGTGCGCCGCAGCCGGCGGCTGACGATCTGCACGTCCGAGACCTGGAACGTCATGCCCAGCACCAGCGCGAAGTAGGCGAAGTCCCAGTAGTCGGGATCTTCCTTGCCCGGGAAGTCCAGGCCCTTGTGCATGCCGTTGCGGTGGCTGTAGTAGCCATGCGCATAGTGCAGCGCGAAGATCATGTTCATGTAGAGCCACGACAGCACGATGCTGGCGGCCGCCGCGATCAGGTCGGCCGCGCCCTCGAGGCCGCCCGCGGCGCGCATCTCCATCCACAGCGCCAGCATCACCAGGCACGACAGCAGCACGCTGCTCCAGAGCACGGCGCTACGGCCGACATCGACCTGCTGCGCCCGGACCCGCATGGTGGCGGGCGTCGCCTTGCCGAAGGCCGCGCCGGTCAGCAGCAGGAACACCAGCGCGGCGAGATCGAAGCCCAGCAGGCCGGCCCGGCTCGGCGCCAGCCCGGCGCGCCACAATCCCACCGCCACCGCGGCGAACAGCAGCCCGCACAGCACCAGGCGCTGGTGCGCATGGAAAAACGGCAGCGGCGCGACGCCGGCCTGGGTCGAGTCGGTATCCGGATCCTTGACCGGCAGCGTCATGGCGGGCTCCCACGCGTGGCAAGAGCCTCCACGCTAACCGATCGCGAGCAATCCCACCAGCGCCCCGCCGAACAGCAGCCACAGCGGGTGGATCCGCGTCACGCTGCCCAGCAGCGCCACCACCGCGGTGATGGCGCCCAGCAGCCAGGTGTGGGCCGAGGCCTCGGTGATCAGCGCGGCGCTGGCGGCCACCAGCCCCACCGTCATCGGGAAGATGCCGGCCTGGATCACGCCGCGCCAGGGGCGGTCCTTGAAGCGCTCCCACAGCCCCAGCGCGATGATGGTGATGATCGAGGACGGCCCGAACTTGGCCAGGGTGGTGACCAGCATGCCGGCCCAGCCGGCCACGTGCCAGCCGACCAGCGTGACCACCATCAGGTTGGGGCCCGGCGCCGCCTGCCCCAGGGCGAACAGCGCGGAGAAGTCGGCGGCCGTCATCCAGCCGTGCACCTCCACGACCTGGCGCTGCATTTCGGGCAGGATGGTGTTGCCGCCGCCGAAGGCCAGCACCGACAGCTGCGAAAAGATGATGGCGAGGGCGATCAGGGTCTGGATCATCGACGTTGCCTCCAGACCAGCAGGATGCTCAGGGGCGTGAGCACCGCCATGGTCGGCAGCAGCGGAATGCGCAGCACCGCGATGGCGATGAAACAGGCGGCGGCCACCGTGCCGGCCAGCCAGTCGCGGCGCTTGAGCACCGGCACGCCGATCTTGACCGCCATCGAGATCAGCAGCCCCGCCGCCGCGGCCGCCAGGCCGGCGAACAGATGCTGGATGTGCGGATCGTTCTGGAAGCGGTCGTAGACCATGCCCAGCAGCACCACGATGGCCGACGGCGCCAGGATCAGGCCCATCAGCGCCGCGAAGGCGCCGCGCGGGCCGCGGAACTTCATGCCCAGCGCCACCGACAGGTTGATGATGTTGCCGCCCGGCAGGAACTGGCACAGGCCCAGCAGGTCGGTGAATTCGGCCCCGGACAGCCAGCGGTGCTTTTCGACCACCATGCGCCGCGCCAGCGGCAGCGCGCCGCCGAAGGCGGTCAGGCCGAGCATGAGGAAGCCGTAGAACAGTTGCCCGCAGGTGGGCGGCGGCCGCGTGGCGGCATCGGGGGAATCAGGGGCTGCTGCGTTCATTGTGGTGTGGCCGGGGCCGGTCCGCGAAGCGCCGGCGCGGCGGCGCCGGGAGTGAAGGAATAGCTCGCAGCCTACTCCCGCGACAAGATAATGTCTAATATATGACTGGTTAAACATTCATATTCAATACATATGGCATCCGTCGACCTGCGGTTGTTGCGCTACTTCCTGGCGGTGGCCGAGGAATCCCACCTGACCAAGGCGGCCGCCCGGCTGGGCATCCGCCAGCCCCCACTCAGCCAGCAGATCCGCGTGCTGGAACAGGAGCTGGGCGTCACGCTGTTCCACCGGCTGCCGCGCGGCATGGAACTGACCGAAAGCGGCCGGGCCCTGCTGGCCGACGCGCGCAGCATCCTGGCGCTGGTCGACCAGGCGGTCGACGGCGTGCGGCGGGTGTCGCTGGGCGAGGCCGGCCGGCTGACGGTCGGCTTCACCGGCTCGGCCGCCTTCCACCCGTTCGTGCCATCGGTGATCCGGCGCTTTCGCGAAAGCGCGCCGCAGGTGCGCCTGGTGCTGGAGGAAAGCAGCACCGGCGAGCTGATGGAGGACGTGCGCGCCGGCCGGGTCGACGTCGCCTTCATCCGCGGCGCGCACGGCGCCGACCGCGGCGTGGCGGTCGAAAGCGTGCTGGAGGAAACCATGCTGGCCGCCTTTCCCGCCGACCATCCGATGGTCAAGGGGCGCGGCCGCAAGCGCATCGCGCTGTCGGAGCTGGCCGAGGAATCGCTGATCCTGTACCGCCGCCACAGCGGCCCCGGCCTGTACGACGCCATCATCTCGGGCTGCCGCGCCGCAGGCTTCAGCCCGCGGGTGACGCAGGAGGCGCCGCGCGTGCTGTCCACCCTGAGCCTGGTGGCGGCCGGCCTGGGCGTATCGCTGGTGCCGGCCTCGCTGCGCCGGGTCAACATCGAGGGCGTGGTGTACGTCAACGTCACCGGCCCGGTGGAGCTGCGCGCCCCGCTCACCCTGATCTGGCGCGACGCGCCGTTGTCGGGCGCGACCCGCCGGCTGATCGAGGAAGTGCGCGCGCATCGCGAAACGCCGGAGGACTAGGGACGGCTCACACGGAAAGGCGCCTCTCACGGGGTGAACAGGCCCCGGGCGCTACACTGGGCGCCATCCTGGCTCTCGCTGCTTGCCCCATGCATGCCCCCCCACCCCATAGGCGTATACGACTCCGGCGTCGGCGGACTGAGCGTGCTGCGCGCCATCCGCGACGCGCTGCCGCGGGAACATCTGCTGTACCTGGCGGATTCCGCCCACGTGCCCTACGGCGAGAAGACCCAGGAGACCGTGCAGCAGCGCGCGCTGGCCATCGCCGACTATTTCGTGTCGCGCCGGGCCAAGGCCATGGTGGTGGCCTGCAACACCGCCACCGCCGCCGCCATTGCGTTGCTGCGCGCGCGCCATCCGGACCTGGTCATCATCGGCGTGGAGCCGGCCATCAAGCCGGCCGCGCACCTGACGCGCAGCGGCGTGGTCGGCGTCTTCGCCACCACCGGCACGCTGGCCAGCCCCAAGTTCGCGGCGCTGGTGCAGCGCGAGGCGCCCGAGATCCGCATCCTGTTCCGGCCCTGTCCCGAATGGGTGCTGCAGGTCGAGCGCGGCGAGATCGACGGCCCCGCCGCCGCCCGCGTGGTGGCGCCGCCGGTGCGCGAACTGCTGGCGCAGGGCGCCGACGCGCTGGTGCTGGGCTGCACCCATTTCCCGTTCCTGCACGACGCGATCCAGGCCGAGGCGGGCGCGTCCGTGCCGCTGCTGGAAACCGGCGGCCCGGTGGCGCGCCGCCTGCGCCATCAATTGCAGGAGCGCGGGCTGCTGGCGACGGACGGCGCCGGCTCGGTGACGCTGGAGACGACCGGCGACGCGGCCACGCTGGGCCGCATGGCGGCCCTGCTGCTGGGCCTGCCGGCCGAGGCGGCGCAGACCCCGGCGCGCTGGCGCTGAGGCCGCCGGCGGGCCATCCCGCCGATGCGTCCGCCGCGCCTCCCCGCGCGGGACGCACGCCGCCCCGCGCGGACGATCCCGCTTCGTTTGATTCCGCGCATCCCGCCGCCGCCCCTGGCGCGGGATAATTTCGTACAGTGGAGACACTGCGGCGCATCGCCGCGGCTCGCGGACAACAAGGAGACGTCGATGAAACGCATTCTGATCCCCGTGGATGGCTCGCAACACGCCGTGCATGCCGTCCGGGCAATGCTCCAGGCGCGCGGCTACGACCCGGTCGAACGGGTCGAACTGCTGACGGTGCAGATTCCGCTGCAGGCCGGCAAGATCGGCCGCGGCCTGTCGCAGGCGGACATCGACGCCTACCACCAGGAAGAAGGCCAGGCCGCGCTGCGCGAAGCCAGCGCGCTGCTGACCGAGGCCGGCGTGCCGTTCGGCCAGCGCGTAGAGACCGGCGCCACCGCGGAAACCATCGCCCGCGTGGCCGCCGAGATCGACGCCGACGAGATCTTCATGGGCACGCGCGGGCTGGGATCGGCGTCCGCGCTGTTCATGGGCTCGGTGGCCACCAAGGTCCTGCACCTGACGGCGCTGCCCGTCACCCTGGTCAAATAAGGAGGCCCGCCATGCTGCATATCCTCGTGCCGGTTGACGGCTCCGACAATGCCAACCGCGCCGTGCTGCACGCGCGCCAGCTGGCCCAGGGCGCGCGCGACGCGCGCATCCATCTGCTCAACATCCAGACCCCGCCGCAGGGCCGCGCCGGCCTGTCGCGGCTGGTCACCCAGGACATGATCGACGAGTACTACGTGCGCGAAGGCCAGGAAGCCGCCGACGACGCGCGCAAGCTGCTCGACGTCACCGGCACCGACTACACCAGCCACGTCGAATTCGGCAATCCCGCCGTCGAGATCACCCACTACGCGCAACAGCATCAATGCGCGCGCATCGTCATGGGCACGCGCGGCCATGGCGCGCTGGCCGGCATGCTGATCGGCTCGGTCGCCAACCAGGTGGTGCAACTGGCCGACGTGCCGGTGACGCTGGTGCGCTAGCGCGCGCCGGCCCCGGTCGGCAGCGCCGGCAGCGTCAGCGTCACGCGCAGGCCGCCCAGCGGCGCCTGCCCGGCGCTGACCTCGCCGCCGTAGGTGCCGGCCAGGTCGCGCACGATGTCCAGGCCCAGGCCCGAGCCGGGCCGCTGCTCGTCCATGCGCACGCCGCGCTCGAAGATGCGTTCGCGCTCGTCCTCGGCGATGCCGGGGCCGTCGTCGTCGATCACAATCTGCAGGCGGTCCGGCGCCGAGGCCCGCGCGCCGATGCGGACGCGGCGCGCGGGCTCGAACTGGAAATGGCGGACTTCGCCGACGGCCTCGAATTCCGCGGCGAGGAACAGGACCTGC
>NZ_CYTY01000014.1:8765-13758 GCF_001298995.1 Achromobacter sp. 2789STDY5608615 | reverse complement strand
AACGCGCCATCCTCGCGCGCGGCCGCGTTGCCCAGGATGGTGAGCGGGGTCTTGACCGCGTGCGCCAGGTTGCCGGCCTGCGTGCGGGCGCGCTGCACGATGTCCGCGTTCACCGCCAGCACGCGGTTGAAGTCGTCCACCAGCGGCTGGATCTCGCTGGGAAAGCGGCCGTCGATGTGCAGGCTGTTGCCGCCCTGCTGCGCCGCCAGCTGGCGCCGCAGCCGTCCCAGCGGCCGCAGTCCGACCGCCACCTGCACCACCGCCGCCGCCACCAGGCCGGCGGCCAGCGCCCCCAGCGACAGCAGCAGCATGTGGTTGAAGCGCTCGATCGGCTCGGCCAGCACCGCGCGGTCGGCCGCCACGATCAGGCGCAGCGTGACGGCGTCGGCGTCCTCGGGCTTGAGCAGGCGCGTCAACGCGCTCAGGCGATGGTCCTGCGGGCCGGCGATGTCGTAGACGCCGTCGGCGCTGTCGGCCGCGGGCAAGGCCAGCACCTGGTCCCACAGCGAGCGCGAGCGCGCCACGCCGGTGGCCGCCACGCGGCCGTTGTCGTCGAGGCGGTCGATCTGCCAGTACAGGCCCGACAGCGGCAGCTCCAGGCGCGGGTCGCTCAGGGGCGAAGCCATCGTCGGCCGCCCGTCCGGCGCCACGCTGACCGCCGCCGTCAGCTGGTTCATGTGCAGCGCCAGTTCGGCCCGCAGCTGTTCGGTGATGTGCTGGCGGAACAGGCTGGCCAGGCCCCAGCCGGCCAGCACGACGGTGACCGCGATCCAGGCCAGCGTGCCCGCCAGCAGGCGCCAGCGCAGCGAGCCGGGCGCGCGCGCCGCCGTCATGCGGGACAGGCCAGCCGGTAGCCCAGCCCGCGCACCGTTTCGATGGTGTCGGCCGGCAGCTTCTTGCGCAGGCGGCCGATGAAGACGTCGATGGTGTTGGAATCGCGGTCGTGGTCCTGCGCGTAGATGTGCTCGATCAGTTCGCCGCGCGAGACGACTTCGCCGGCGCGCTGCATCAGCACCGCCAGCACCTTGAATTCGTGGCTGGTCAGGTTCAGCGGCAAGCCGTCGACGGTGGCCTTGGCCAGCCGCGTGTCGAGCATCAGCGGGCCGCAGCGCCATTGCGCGCTGGCGTGATTGCTGTGGCGGCGCAGCAGCGCGCGCACGCGCGCCAGCAATTCTTCCATGTGGAACGGCTTGGTGAGATAGTCGTCGGCGCCGGCGTCGATGCCGGCGACCTTCTCGTGCCAGTTGGCGCGCGCGGTCAGGATCAGCACCGGCATGCCGCGCCCGGCGGCGCGCCACTGCTTGAGCACGGTCAGGCCGTCCATCACCGGCAGGCCCAGGTCCAGCACCACCACGTCGTAGGTCTCGACCTCGCCCATGTAGTGGGCGGTGGCGCCGTCGGCCGCGGTGTCGACGGTGTAGCCCGCGTGGCGCAGGGCGTCGGCCAGTTGCGCGGCCAGGGTCGGTTCGTCCTCGACGACAAGCATGCGCATCAGTGTCGGTTCCTGAATTGGATGTCGCGCCCCTTCATGCCCAGCACGGTGCCGTCGCGCGCGTCGATCTTCAGCTTCACCAGGCTGCCGCCGGGCTGCAGCAGGCGGATCTCGTACAGGAACACGCCGTCGTCTTCCTCGAACTCGACCTTCACCACCTGGCCGGGAAAATCGCGCTCGACGATGTCCAGCACCGAGCGCAGAGGCAGCACCTTGCCGGCCTGCAGCGCCTGCCGCGCCTGCTCGTGGTCGCTCTCGTCGGCCACGCCCGCGCCCGGGCCGGCGGCCAGCGCCAGGACCAGCGCGCAGCCGGTCAGCCAGAGTGCGATGCGCGAACGTGCGGTCATGGGGTTTCCGTGAGGGGAACGCGTCCAGGGTAACCCGGCGCGCGGGGGAAAAACAGGGGAAGACAAGCGTCTCATTTATAGCGGATCAAACATGAACGGCGGGTGAACGGCGGCTTCAGAACGGGTTCATGCGCCCGCCCGAATAATGACGTCATGGCCGATCCACGGCCCGACTTCGACCTTCAGGAGAGAACCGCATGAACCCGATCCGCAAGACCCTGTCCGCCCTGGCCATCGGCGCCGCCGCCCTCGCCGGCACCGCCGCGCTGGCGCAGACCGCGCCCCAGCCCGCCGCAGCACCGGCCGCCGCAGCTCCCGCCCAGGCCGCGCCCGCCGCGCAGATCCTGACCGTGCGCCAGATCTACGACACGCTGACCGCTGCGGGCTACCGCAACATCACCGAGATCGAGCTGGAGCATCAGCGCGGCTACGACGTCAAGGCCGACAACCCGCAGGGCCAGCGCGTGAAGCTGCGCGTGGACGCGCAGACCGGCGCGGTGTTGCGCAGCCGTATCAAGGACTGAGGCAAGCGCCATGAAAACCCGTTCCGCCCTGGGCCTCTTCCTGCTCGCGCTGACCGGCGCCTGGGCGGTCGACGCCCTCCTGCTGCAACCGGCATCCGGGGCCGCCTGGCCCTGGGCGCTGCGGCAGCAGGCCCTGTATCTGACGGGCGTCTGGTCGATCGGACTGATGTCGCTGATCATGCTGCTGGCGCTGCGTCCGGCCTGGCTGGAAGGCCCGCTGGGCGGTATGGACAAGGTCTACCGGTTGCACAAATGGGCCGGCATCCTGGCCATCGGCGCGGGCGCGGCGCATTGGCTGATCAAGCTGGCCAGCACGCCGCTGAAGGCGCTGGTCGGCATCGAAGGACGGCCGGCGCGCGACGCCGTGCTGGCCATGCTGACCGATTCGCGCGGCCTGGCCAAGGACCTGGGCGAATGGACGATCTACGCGCTGCTGGCCATGCTGGTCATCACGCTGTGGCGTCGCTTTCCCTACCACGCCTGGCGCATCGTCCACCGCGCCATGCCGCTGGCCTATCTGATACTGGCGTTCCACACCCTGGCGCTGGCGCCGGCCTATTACTGGACCGGGCCGACCGGCGTGCTGCTGCTGCCGCTGATGGCGGGCGGAGCCTGGGCCGCGTTGCTGTCGCTGGCCGGCCGCGTCGGCCAGGGCCGGCGCGTGGCGGGCCGGGTGACGGCGCTGGCGCAGCGCCCCGGTGACATCCTCGAAGTCACCTGTGAACTCGATGCGCGCTGGCCCGGCCACGCCGCCGGCCAGTTCGCCTTCGTCACCTTCGAGCGCGGCGAGGGCGCGCACCCGTTCACCATCGCCAGCGCGCCGCATCCCGGACGCCGCGACGTGACGTTCCAGATCAAGGCGCTGGGCGACTACACCCGGCGCCTGGCGGCCACGCTGCGCGAGGGCGCGCCCGTCACGGTCGAGGGACCCTATGGCCGCTTCGAACGCCCCGCCGATCCCGCCGCCGGCCCGCAGGTGTGGATCGCGGGCGGCATCGGCGTCACGCCGTTCCTGGCCTGGCTGGAAGCGGCGCGCGACGCGCCCCGCGCTCCGTCGCCCGTGTGGCTGCATTATTGCGTGCGCGACGCCGGCGCCGACCCGTTCGTGGAGGTGCTGCGGCAACGCTGCGAACGGCTCGACAACGTCACCTTGCAGGTGCATAGCGCGGCCGATGGCCAGCGGCTGGACGCCGCCGCCCTGGCGCAGGGCGAAGTGGCCGCCGGTCGGGTCGCCGATGTCTGGTACTGCGGCCCCGCCGGGCTGGCGACCGCGCTGCGCAAGGGACTGCGGCGCCTGGGACGCGGCCGCATCCACTGGCACCAGGAAGCCTTCGACATGCGCTAGCCGGGTCCAGGCCAAGTCACTGGCGCGGGTTTGCGCTGCGTCAAACCCGCTGCCGGCTGCCCGGCCTCGAAGGGCGTAGACTGGGGCGAGAATACGGAAACCACCGCGATACCGCGCCTGCGGGCGCCGCGGCCCCTCTCCCCCGTCCCCCCTGGAGGCACGAACATGCTGTTGAAGAATCTCTGCGCCGCGACCGTCCTGGCCCTGGCCTCGGCCCCGGTGCTGGCCGCCGAATGCTCGATCGATATCGCCGGCAACGACCAGATGCAGTTCGACAAGAAGGAAATCACGGTCAGCAAGAGCTGCAAGCAGTTCACCGTGAACCTCAAGCACCCCGGCACGCTGGCCAAGAACGTCATGGGCCACAACTGGGTGCTGACCAAGCAGGCCGACATGCAGGGCGCCGTCAACGACGGCATGGCCGCCGGCCTGGACAACAACTACGTCAAGAAGGACGACGCCCGCGTCATCGCCCACACCAAGGTGATCGGCGGCGGCGAGACCGATTCGGTCACCTTCGACGTCAGCAAGCTGGCCGCCGGCCAGGACTACGCCTACTTCTGCTCGTTCCCCGGCCATTTCGCGCTGATGAAGGGCGTGCTCAAGCTGGTCGACTGATCGCCCCTGCCGGCCTCGCGGGATCTGCGCGGGGCCGCCGCGCCCGCCCCTACAATGGCCGTTTTCCGACACCCTGGGGAACGACGCATGAGCACGGATAAAGTGGCAATCATCACCGCCGGCGGCAGCGGCATGGGCGCGGCGGCGGCGCGCAAACTGGCGGCCGATGGCTACCGCGTGGCGATCCTGTCCTCGTCCGGCAAGGGCGAGGCGCTGGCCGCCGAGCTGGGCGGCCTGGGCGTGACCGGCTCGAACCGCTCGCCCGAGGACCTGGCCCGGCTGGTGGACGCGACCCTGCAGCAGTGGGGCCGCATCGACGCCGTGGTCAACAGCGCCGGCCACGGCCCCAAGGGCCCGCTGCTGGAAATCAGCGACGACGACTGGCACCTGGGCGTGGAGTTCTACCTGCTCAACGTGGTGCGCATCGCGCGCCTGGTGGCGCCGGTCATGAAGCGCCAGCAATCCGGCGCCATCGTCAACATCTCGACCTACGCCACCTTCGAACCGGAAGCGCTGTTCCCCACGTCCGGCGTGTTCCGCGCCGGCCTGGCCGCGTTCACCAAGGTGTTCGCGGACGAATACGCCGAGCACAACGTGCGCATGAACAACGTGCTGCCCGGCTTCATCGACAGCCTGCCGGAAAAGGAAGACCGGCGCGTGCGCATCC
>NZ_CYTY01000014.1:0-8508 GCF_001298995.1 Achromobacter sp. 2789STDY5608615 | reverse complement strand
GACCCCGGGGCTGCCTGCATGTCCGCGTCGCCGTCCGGAGCGGCCCCGCCCGCTTCCGCTGAAACCCGCCCGCCCACGCCCGGCCAGGCCTCACGCTTTTTGGCGCAGGCCACCTTCGGCCCGACGCCGGCGCTGATCGACGCCGTGGCGCGCGACGGCTACGCCGGATGGCTCGACGCGCAACTGGCGCTGCCGCCCTCGCAAAGCCATTTCGACTGGCTGCTGCAGCAAGGCAAGGACACCGAGGCCTACAAGGGCAACGGCATCAACGCGCCGCTCGAATCGACGCTATGGCGCAAGTTCATCAGCGCCGAGGACCAGGTCCGCACCCGGGTGGCGTTCGCGCTGTCGGAGATCTTCGTGGTCGGGGTGGCGTCGATCACCGCCAACTGGCCGCTGTTCGGCGCCGCCGGTTTCATGGACCTGCTGGCCGAGCATGCCTTCGGCAACTACCAGGACCTGCTCACCGCCGTCACCCGCAACCTGTCGATGGGCTGCATGCTGACCTATCGCGGCAACCGCAAGGAAGACCCGCGCACCGGCCGCCATCCCGACGAGAACTATGCGCGCGAGGTGATGCAGCTGTTCAGCATCGGCCTGGTCGAACTGAACCGCGACGGCACGCCGCGCCTGGCCAACGGCGCGCCGGTGGAAACCTACGACAACGCCGACGTGCAGGGCCTGGCCAAGGTCTTCACCGGCTGGGACCTGGACGGTCCCGAGACCGACGTGCAGTTCCACCGCCGGCCGATGGCGCTCAATCCGGCGCTGCATTCGCTGGCCGAAAAGCGCTTCCTGGGCGCGGTGATTCCGCCCGGCACCGACGGCCACCTGTCGCTCAAGCGCGCGATGGAAGTGATCAGCGCGCATCCCAACGTAGGGCCGTTCATCGGCACGCAACTGATCCAGCGGCTGGTCACCAGCAATCCGAGTCCAGCCTACGTCGGCCGCGTGGCGGCCGTGTTCGACGACGACGGCCACGGCGCGCGCGGCAATCTCAAGGCGGTGGTGCGCGCCATCCTGCTGGACGACGAGGCGCGCCACCCCGATCTGGCCGCGCCGGGCTGGGGCAAGGTGCGCGAGCCGATCCTGCGTTTTTCCGGCTGGGCGCGGGCGTTCGGCGCCACCTCCACCAACGGCGCCTGGGCCATGCCCGACACCACCGACAACACCATCCGGCTGGCGCAGAGCCCGATGCGCTCGGCCAGCGTGTTCAATTTCTTCCGGCCGCGCTACACGCCGCCCGTCACCGAGCTGGCGCGGCGCGGCCTGGTCGCGCCGGAACTGCAGATCACCGATGAAACCAGCATCGCCGGCTACCTGAACTTCGTGGCCATCTACGTCGATCGCGGCTGGGAAGACCTGCAGACCCCGTACACCGCCGAGATCGCGCTGGCCGCCGACGCCGATGCGCTGGTGGCGCGGGTCGTGCTGCTGCTGGCGGGCGACGCCTTCAGCGCGGCCACGGCGCAGGCCATCGCGCGGGCGGTCGACACCCTGCCGCGCGAACGGCCGCTCGACCGGGTGCGCGCCGCCATCACGCTGGTGGCGGCCAGCCCCGAATACCTGGTGCAGAAATGAGAGCCGATCGCCGCGAATTCCTGCTGCGCGCCTGCGCCCTGGGCGCGAGCCACGCGGCGGCGCCGCTGGCGCTGAACCTGGCGGCGCTGGGCGCGGCGGCCGCGCAGTCGGCGCCGCCGGGAGACTACAAGGCGCTGGTGTGCGTCTTCCTGTACGGCGGCAACGACCCGTTCAACACGCTGGTGCCGTTCGACCCCGCCGCCTATCGCGCCTACGCCGCGGCGCGCACCGACATCGCCTTGCCGCGCGAGGCGCTGCAGGCCACGGCGCTGCGTGGCGCAACGCCCGCCGCCGGTGGCGCGCAGTTCGCGCTGGCCCCATCGCTGGCGCCGTTGGCGCCGCTGTTCGAGCGCGGCGAGATGGCCGCGGTGCTGAACGTCGGCCCGCTGGTGACGCCCACCAGCAAGGCGGACTACATCGGCGCGCGCGTGCCGCTGCCGCCCAAGCTGTTCTCGCACAACGACCAGCAATCGTACTGGCAGGCGCTGGCGCCGGAAGGTGCTTCCTCCGGCTGGGCCGGCCGCCTGACCGACCTGTACGCCGACATCAACGCGCAGCGCAGCTTCACCGGCATCACCGCCGGCGGCAGCACCGTGCTGCTGGCGGGCCGCCACGTCGCGGGTTACCGGGTCGGCGTGAACGGCTCGACCCGCATCGAGCTGCTGACGCGCGACATGTATGGCTCCAGCGCCTGCACCGCGCTGTTGCGCCAGCTGATCACGCAACCGCGCGAGCACCTGATGGAGCGCGAGATGTCACGCATCGCGGCGCAGTCGATCGACGCCGACGCGCGGCTGCGGACGGCCTTGTCGGGCGTGGCGGTGCCGGGCGATTTCGCCTCGCCGCTGGCGCAGCAGTTGAAGATCGTGGCGCGCATCATCGCCGCGCGCCAGGCGCTGGGCGCGCGCCGCCAGGTGTTCTTCGTGTCGCAGAACGGCTACGACAACCACACCGGCCTGAACGACACCCATCCCGCCCTGCTCAAGGAGCTGGGCCAGGCGCTGGCGGCGTTCCAGGCGGCGCTGGCGGGCCAGGGCGTGGCGCGCCAGGTCACCACCTTCACCGCCTCGGAATTCGGCCGCACGCTGGGGTCGAACGGCAACGGCTCGGACCATGGCTGGGGCGCGCATCATTTCGTGCTGGGCGGCGCCGTCAACGGCGGCCGCTACCACGGCGCGCATCCCGAGATCGCACCGGACGGCCCCGGCTTCGTCGACAACGGCCGGCTGCTGCCGACGCTGGCGGTGGAGCAGCTGGGCGCGGCGCTGGGCGGCTGGTTCGGCGCCAGCGCGGACGACCTGCGGCTGGTGTTTCCGAACCTGCGCCATTTCGACGCCGCGCCGCTGGCGCTGTTTACAGCGCCGCGTGAATCGTCGACGCCAGGCGCTTCCACTTGACGGCTTCCTCGCGCACGAACGCGGCGAGCTCGGCCGGCGTGCTGGTGCGCACTTCTGCGCCCTGGTCGTCGATCTTGCCGGCCACGGCCGGATCGTTGAGCGCGCCATTGAGCGCAGTGTTGAGCTTGGCGACCACCTGCGGATCGGCGTTGGCGGGCGCGAACACCGCGTACCACTGCGCCACGTCCACGCCCTGCACGCCGAGTTCGGCCAGCGTCGGCATGTCGGGCAGCACCTTGGCGCGGCGCGTGCCGGCCACGCCCAGCGCGCGGATCTTGCCCGACTTCAGGTGCGGATAGGCGCTGAACAGGCTGGGAAACATGACCTGGGTGACGCCCGCCAGCGTGTCCGTCATGGCTGGCGCCGAGCCCTTGTAGGGAATCTCCAGCATGGCCGCGCCGGTGGCGCGGTTGAACAGCTCGCCCGCCACCGCCGGCGCCGTGCCCGGGCCGGCCGAGGCGTAGCTCAGGCCGTCGGGGTGGGCCTGGCCGTACTTGAGCAGGCCCGGCACGTCCTGCACGCCGATGCTGCTGGACACCACCATCAGCGTGGGCGAGTCGGCCACCATGCCGATCGCGGTGAAGTCGCGCACCGGATCGTAGTTGAGCTTCTGCAGCGCCGGGTTGATGCCGTGCGTGCCGATGTAGCCCAGCATCAGGGTGTAGCCGTCGGCCGGCTGGCGCGCCACGTAGTCGGCGGCGATGGCGCCCTGCGCGCCGGGCTTGTTGACCACGATGACGGTCTGGCCCAGCAGTTCGCCCATCTTCTGCCCGATCACGCGGGCCAGGGTGTCGTTGCCGCCGCCGGCGGCGGTGGGCACCACCATGGTGATGGCGCGTTCGGGAAATTCGGCGTGCGCGGCCGGGCTGCCCAGGACCAGGCAAAGGGCGGCGGCGCACAGGGTGCTGCGGGTGGGGAAAGCCATGTCATGTCTCCAGAGGGTTCTGTGGGCGGTCTCTGCGGACCGCTGGGTCTTGTGTCGGTCTAGGCCGCCACCGGCTGGCGCGTGGCCAGCCGGTGGCGGGCGTCCTGCTCCTGCCGCGCCGCGCCATAGCGGCCCGGCACGTACAGCAGGCCCTTCATGATCTTGCGCGCGGTGCGCACCAGGCCGGCGGCGCGCACTTCGCCGCTGGCCGCGTCCAGGTTCACGTCGATGTCCATGCCGCCCGACGGGTGCTCGATGCGCACGCCGCGATAGCCCGCCCTGGGCGCGGGCCCGCCGCAATCATGCGCCACGGTGCCCGGCATGAGGAAGGCCGCCGCCACGCCGACGGCGCCGGTGGCGGCGTGGGCGCGGTGGCAGGCGTGCGGCGTGAAATAGCGCGAGCGCACGGACAGGATGGCCGGATCGCTGCCGGGCGCCAGCAGCACCGGCTTGGGAATGACGCTGTTCGATACGTCCCCCAGCCCCATGCGGGCGCCGGCCTCGCGGCGAATGCGCTCCAGGCGCGCCAGCAGCGCCGGGTCGGCGTCCAGCTCGGCCGGCGACTCGTCGCCGCGCAGGCCGAAGTCGGCGGCGCGCAGCAGCACCATCGGCATGGCCGCGTCGATCAGCGTGACGGCCACGCCGTCCACGGTTTCCTGCCGTTGGCCGGTGGGGAACAGGCGGCCGGTGACCGCGCCCCAGGCGTCCAGGAAGTTCAGGCGCACCGGCGCGGCCACGCCCGGCACGCCGTCGATGCGCGCCTCGCCTTCGTAGGTCAGGCGGCCGCCCGGCGTCTGCACCACCGCCTCGATCACGGCGCCGGTGTTGACGTTGTGCACCCGCACCGCGGTTTCGCCGTCGGCCGCGGCGATCAGGCCCTCGTCGATGGCGAAGGGCGCGGCGCCCGACAGCATGTTGCCGCAGTTGGGACGGGTGTCGACGCTGGCGCGGTCCACCGAGACCTGCGCGAACAGATAGTCGATGTCGCAGTCCGGCCGGGTCGAGCGCGACACGATCGCGACCTTGCTGGTCAGCGAGTTGCCGCCGCCCAGGCCGTCGACCTGCAGCGCGTGGGGCGAGCCCATGGCCTGCAGCAGCAGCCGGTCGCGCTCGGCGGGATCGGCGGGCAGCCAGTCGCTGAGGAAGAAGGGGCCGCGGGAGGTGCCGCCGCGCATCAGTACGCAAGGGATGATCGTTTCCATGCGGTGCATTCTGCGACGGCGCGGCTATTATTTGAATTGCAACTTACGGATGGATTAATGCATGGCACGCATCAATTTCGATTTGCAGGAATTGCAGGCCTTCGTGGCCGTGGCCGAACGCGCCAGTTTCCGCGCCGCGGCCGAAGACCTGAACCTGTCGCAGCCGGCGCTGAGCCGCCGCATCGACAAGCTGGAGGACCTGCTGGGCGCGCGCCTGCTGGAACGCACCACGCGCCGCGTGGCGCTGACGCACGTAGGCCGCATCTTCCTGGAACGGGCCCGCGGCGCCATCGACGAACTGGAGCGCGCGGTGCTCAGCATCGGCGACCTGGCGGCGCAGCGCGGCGGACTGGTGACCGTGGCCTGCGTGCCGTCGGTGGCCTATTACTTCCTGCCCGCCATCATTCACGACTACGCCGAGCGCTTTCCGCGGATACGGGTCCGCATCATCGACGAGACCGCCCACACCGTGCTCAACAGCGTGGTGACCGGCCGCGCCGACTTCGGCATCAGCTTTTTCGGCACCCAGGAGCCGGACGTGGATTTCAAGGCGGTGCTGCGCGAGGATTTCGTGCTGGCGGTGCGCCGCGACCATCCGCTGGCCGCGCGCCGCAGCGTATCGTGGGAGGAGCTGTCGCAGGAACGCTTCATGACCGTGGCCAAGGAAAGCGGCAACCGCCTGCTGATCGACGACGCCCTGGCCAAGAGCGGCAAGCGCACCGTCAGCGCCTTCGAGGTCAGCCACGTCATGACCCTGCTGGGCCTGGTGGAAGCCGGCCTGGGCGTGGCGGCGGTGCCCCAGCTGGCGATGCCGCCGGCCGGCCACCCCACCCTGGCGGGCATCAAACTGGAGCATCCGCGCGTCACCCGCAGCCTGGGTTTGATCTCGCGCAGGGGCCGCCCCCTGGCGCCGGCGGCGCAACAGCTCTATAACCTCATCCACCAGGCCGGCAAAAGCGCCAAGCGTGGTCCCCTCAAGCAACCCTGAAGCCGCACCATGAGCCCCCATTCCCTGGCGCTGCAAGCCGCCACCGAAGACGACCTGCCGTTCCTGCTGTCGCTGCGCAAGGCGACCATGACCGAACACCTGGCGCGCGCCGGCGCGCCGCAGGACGATGCGCATCACCTGGCGCGCATCCGCTACCACTTCGACGACGCCCAGATCGTCTGGCTGCACGGCCGCCCGGCCGGCCTGTTCAAGACCTTCCGCGACCCGGCCGGCTGGCGCGTCGTGCAGATCCAGATCGACCCGGCCTTCCAGGGCCAGGGGCTGGGCCGGCGCCTGCTGGCGAGCCTGCTGCGGCAGGCGGACGACGAAGGCGCCCCGGTCACCCTGTCCGTCCTGAAGGGCAACCCCGCCCGCCGGCTCTACGAGTCGCTGGGCTTCACCCCCGTGGAGGAGACCGCCCTGGAAATAGAAATGCGCTACGAACCCGCCCCGCCCGCCAGCGGCCACGCCTGACGGCGGCCGTTGCCCAGGGCCCGCGCGAGGCTCGGTTGGATCGTCATCCCCGGCCCTCCACAATTTTTTGTCCCGCGGCGGAATATTCCCGTTCCGCCCGGCGTCTGTAGAGGGCAGTCCCCCACTTTCCCATCTACGAGGCACGACATGCGTACTCAAATCGCCGCAGCCCTGGTTCTCTCCTCCGCCGCCCTGTTCTCGGCCGGCGCCCACGCCCAGGCCGTCAAGACCCAGGACGGCGTCCTGGTCAACAGCGCCGGCATGACCCTGTACACCTTCGACAAGGATGCCGGCGGCAAGAGCGCCTGCAACGACCAGTGCGCCAAGATCTGGCCCCCGGTCACCGCCGCCGCCGACGCCAAGGCCTCGGGCGACCTCAGCATCATCACCCGCGACGACGGTTCCAAGCAGTGGGCCTACAAGGGCAAGCCCGTCTACCTGTACGCCAAGGACGCCAAGCCGGGCGACAAGACCGGCGACAACTTCAAGGACGTCTGGCACGTCATCAAGCCCTGATCCGGCCGCGCCGCCCATCCACGCCCGACCATGCGCGCCGACGACGAAGCCGCGATCCTGGCCTGCATCCCCAGCCTGCGGCGCTATGCCCGCGGGCTGACGGGCGACCCGCACCGGGCCGACGACCTGGTGCAGGACACGCTCGAACGCGCCTGGAGCCGCTATTCGCGCTGGCAGCGCCGCGGCGAGCTGCGGGCCTGGATGTTCGGCATCATGCATAACCATTTCATCGACGGCGTGCGCGCCAACCACCGGCAGGCCGAACAGGCCGGCGCGGGCGACCTGCCCGACGTGCCGGTGCGCGCCACGCAGACCGACCACCTGGAGGTGCGCGACCTGGACCGCTGCCTGCAAGGCCTGCCGGCCGAGCAGCGCGAAGTGCTGCTGCTGGTGTGCGTGGAAGACCTGTCGTACCAGGAAACCGCGCAGGTGCTGGGCGTGCCGATCGGCACGGTCATGTCGCGCCTGTCGCGCGCCCGCGAACGGCTGGGCGCCCTGATGCAAGGCCAGGAACCCGCCAGCCGGCTCCATCGCGTGAAATGACATGAACGACAAACGCCTCCACGCCGTCCCCAACGCCGGCAACCCGATCACCGAAGCCGACCTGCACGCCTACGCCGACGGCCAGCTGCCGCCCGGCCGCCACGCCGAGGTCGACGCCTTCCTCGCCGCCCACCCGCAGGACCTGGCCCGCGTCCACGCCTGGCAGGCCCAGCGCCGCGCCCTGCACGCCCTGCTCGACCCGGTGCTGGACGAACCCCTGCCCCTGCGCCTGCCGCTCTCGCCCCCCCGCGCGCCGCCTGCCGTGGCGCGCCCTGGCGGCCGGCATCGCCATCGCCGCCATCAGCGCCAGCAGCGCCTGGCTGGCGCGCGGCGCCCTGGACGCCCGCCATCTGCAGACCGTCCTGGCCACCGCCGCCCCCGACCGCGCCGCCGGCGGCTACGCCCAGCGCGCCGCCATCGCCCACGCCGTCTACGCCCCCGACATGGGCCGCCCCGTCGAAGTCAGCGGCGACAACGAAAAAGCCCTGGTCACCTGGCTCACCAAGCGCCTGGGCGCCCCCGTGCGCGCCCCCTCCCTGACCCACGCCGGCTACGACCTCGTCGGCGGCCGCCTGCTGCCCGGCGGCAGCGGCCCCGTCGCCCTCTTCATGTACGGCGCCCCCGACGGCCAACGCCTGACCCTCTACGTCACCCGCGAAGCCGCCGGCGGCCAGACCGCCTTCCAATTCACCCAGGAAGGCCCCGTGCGCGTCTTCTACTGGGTCGAAGGCCAATTCGGCTACGCCCTCTCTGGCGCCGTCAGCCGCGACGAACTCCAACGCCTCTCCGAAGAAGTCTACAAACAGCTACAAGGCTGACCCCGGGCGCGGGCGCAAGCGCCCGCGGCGCAGCCACTACGCGCAGCGACCACCGCCCCGACGC